>CALHQN010000249.1 GCA_938036585.1 uncultured Campylobacter sp. | reverse complement strand
GCTCTACTTCGCTTTGCTCGTAGCTGCAAGCAGACCGTAAGTAGAAACCCCTTCCTCTCCCGAAAAAAAGAAAAAGAGAGCTATTTTGCTTCAGCCAAGCTTCGCAACTACTAGCAGAGCGCAATTCAAGCCCCCTTAACAAGAAAATCAAGATATTAAAATACAGCAAAACAGTGCAGAAAATTTGCATTCAAATTTGAACTCAAATTTACAAATTTGAGTTACCTAAAAACCGAGCCAAGAACATCAAATTTAACTTCGCCGCATAGGCAAATTTAGTGGTCTTTATCCCCTAAAACGCCGTTATCGTCGCCAAAAGACCAAAGATGATGCCGGGCAAATTTGCAGCCGCTAGCGGGTAGTCCCTTTTGGCTTTTAGCAGGCCGTAGCTAGTCCAGATCGTGCAGTTTATCGCTGCGGCTAGAGGCTGGATAAAAGGTGTTTTATTGCCCTCAAGGTTGCCCATTATCTGCGGGATGTAGGAAATATACATAATGACCGACAGGCACGTGCCTATCCAGCCTAAAATTTGTAAATTTTTCTCGCTCATTTTTTCTCCTTTGAAATAGAGGCGGCATTATATCCTTTTTAGTTGTGATAATAAAGAGCTAAATTTGCCCGCGGCGGGTGCGAATTTGCGCTAAAGCAAAGCTAAATTTAGTAAAATACGCCGATTTTTAAATGAGAGCAAATGGCTTACGTAACCTACGACAAGGCAAAATGGCACTGGGGCGCGGAAACTGCGCCGACTGATATCCCGCAGGAAAACGGCGCGACGCACATCGCGTTTTTCTTCCGCTGGTGCATGGAGCGCAAGCTCTATTCCAAGGACTTCGCGGCGGACTTTGCGGATGATATAGCGCGGATGGACGATAGCTTTGATTATCGTCAGTATTTTTTTGACGCCATGGACGGCGTGCTGGATAGCGACGCGCTAAATGCCCCGGGCAAGGCCTTTGCGAAGGCCTACTACACCACGGACCGCACGAAATTTGCCAAAACGCACGGCTGGTATTTACAGGACTATTGCGATTTCGTCGCGCGAAAATTCGGCGATAAAAACTTCGACAACGCCTATTTTTACATAGAAAACTCGCCGCAAAATTACGCCGAGATCAAAGAGATCATCGATCGCCGCTACGAGGAATTCTTGAGCTTCAAGGCGGCGAAGTAGAAATTTTACCGCCGAGCTTAGCCGGTTTAAAATAGGCGCCTAAGCCGAAACGGCGTGCGATCGACGGTGCGGTAAAATTTAAAATTTTACGCAATGCGTTAAATTTTGCGTAGCGCGTAAATTTCGGTGGCGCTTTAAATTTACATAGCATGCCGCGAGCTGGCGCGACGCATCGCAAATTAAATTTTAAAATCCAACCGCTGCGCAGTGCGGGATACATTAAACTCATGCGGTGCGCCGCTTAATTTCCACACGGTGTTTAGATTTATCCGTGTCGCTTGCGGCGCGCAGTTTTACTCGCGCTTTCGTAGCCTCGAAGCAAGCGGGCGCGAGGTATCACGAAGCGCACTTCGCAAACATACCCCCGCTCCAGAAAAAATTTCAAAGTCCGTTTCGCATAGACGGAGCCGTGCCGTGCGAGCAGATTAAAATTTGCAAACGATGCAAGCAAATTAAAATTTTGCAAGCCGTGCTCGCAGGCTGTGTATGTGCAAAAGGTTGCGAGCAACAACGCTTATTTATCTCTTAAGCCTAGCTCGCTAACGAGCCTGGATGGGCGAGTGCGAGCGGTAACCGCGCCGTAAGTGAAATTCAAGCCGCGCGGCGGTAGCAGGCTTATAAACGGCCCGCCTTTTGATTGCGCGAGCAGACGCCCTCGGACGCGAGATATGTTATAATTTCGCGAAATTTTAAAATTCGGGGAGCGGATCTTTAAATTTAGCCTAAAATACGTGGCGCAAAAGCACGAATGCAAACGCCGAAAGCAGCGCCGAGACGGGTAGGGTGATGATCCATGCTAGCCCGATCGGCTTCATCAGCGACCAGTTCGTGCTGCGATTTACCAAGCCGATGCCTAAAATCGCGCCTATTAGCACGTGGGTCGAGGAGATCGGAAGCCCCAGTACCGATGCCGCCATGACGACGACGGCGCTTGCGAGCTCGGCGCTAAAGCCCGAGGCCGGGTGGATTTTTGTAAGATTGGTGCCTACGGTGGCGATTACCTCTTTGCCGATGAACCAAAGCCCAGCTATTAGGGCTACTGCGAACATTATCATAATCTGTTGCGGCACAAGGGAGGTCGGATTTATGCTGCCGGTAGCCATCGTATCGATGATGGCGGCAAACGGACCTACGGCGTTTGCGATGTCGTTGCTGCCGTGCGAAAAGGCAAATCCGCTAGCGGTGAGTACTTGTAGCCAGCTAAACATCAAAAACGCGGATTTGTTTAAATTTGAACGGCGCAGGGTTTTAGCGAAAATAAACATCAAAAGCCAGGTAATCAGCGTCGACATACCGATGATGAGGTAGTTGTAAAAATTTGTAAGCCCGAAATTTAGATTATGCAGCCCCTTAAATATCAACATCGCAGAGATTACGAAAGCACCGATACCGGCTACGGCTGGAATTCCGTACTCTAGGGCTTTGTGGGATTTTAGCTTCTCTTTTTTCGCGTCAAGCTCGATCACCTTTTTATAATACTCGCTATCCAGCTCGCTTGGATCAAAATCAGGATCGCGCATCGCGTAAATATCGTGATTTAGCGCCTCTGCATAGGCGATCTTTTGAATGTCGTCCAGAGTCTCGAAGGTCTTTTTATGCAGCTTGCGGAGAGATTTTTTTTCGCGCTTTATGCGGTCGATCTTTATTTGAGCGTAGCGGTTGTAATCCAAAATGTAATGCTTAATTAGCCAGAAAATTCCAAAGGAGATCACTCCGCCCAAAATCGGCGAGAGTACCCAGGAGATCGCTATTTTACCGATCTTATCCCACTGCACGAGCCACAATGCGGAAGCCTCTGCGGTATTAAGCAGGGCGCCTAGCGTAAGCCCCGAGCCCACGATACCGCCGATGATCGCATGAGTAGTGGATACGGGCAAACCCTTTCTGCTGGCAAAAAGCAACCATGCCCCCGCTGCGAAAAGCGCGCTCATCATTACATAGATAAAATCCCTAGGATGCACGTCCATTTTGCTAAGATCGATTATGCCGCTGCGGATCGTCGAGGTTACTTCGCCGCCTGCGATTACCGCGCCGCTTGCTTCAAATACCGCTGCGATACAAAGGGCTTGCGCGATGCTAAGAGTGCCGCTTCCGACGCTGGTGCCGAAGGAATTTGCCACGTCGTTTCCGCCGATATTAAAGGCCATAAAGATGCCCAAAAATACCGAAACTAAAAATAGCATTTTATCGCCGCTTCCTATAAAACCGAATCCCCAGATAAGAAAATAGATTGTTACGCCGCAGAATATGCCGTAGAAAATGAGACTTATCTTGCTAGATTTCATAGCTCTCCCTTAAAATCCGCGAAATTTTACCACACGCGCCTTAATCCCCACTAAATCGCACGGGCGAGGTATATAAATTTTAATTTTAAAAGCGAATTTAGTGGCGTGCGCTAAGCTTTATTAAATCAATACTTCGTTACAATCCGCATTAAATTTTAAAACCGAGGCGAAAAATGTCTAGAATTCCGCTGCAAAGCCCGTATTTCGGAATATTCGTAATGCTAATCCTAGCTTTTTGCGTCTTTTCGCTCATCGTTAAGCTATCCTCTTTGGTGGGCTCGCGTTTGGCAGACAGGCGCGACGAGCGGCTAAAGGGCGAAATTTACGAAAGCGGCCCCGAAGCCGTCAAGCAGCCCAACCGAATGAACTCCCACTTTTTTTTGATAGCCGTGCTTTTCATACTTTTTGACGTCGAGATTATCTTTATGTTTCCATGGGCGGTAAATTTTAAAATTTTAGGCGTGTTCGGGCTCGTGGAGATGGCGTTTTTCATCGTATTGTTAGGCATCGGTTTCATCTACGCCTGGAAAAAAGGAGCGCTAAATTGGCAGAGCATAAGATAAACTACGCGCGCGAAAACGGGCTTCCCGTAGTTCTCACCACCGTCGATAAACTGATCGCGTGGGGCAGGAGTAACTCTTTGTGGGCGATGACGTACGGGCTTGCGTGCTGTGCGATCGAGATGATGGCGGCGGGCGCGGGCAGATTTGACTTCGACCGCTTCGGCACAATATTTCGCGCAAGCGTAAAGCAGTCGGAGGTGATGATAATCGCTGGCACGCTTAGCAAAAAGCACGCCGAGTTTACGCGCCGCCTATACGACGCGATGCCTGAGCCCAAATGGGTTATCAGTATGGGCAGCTGCGCCAATACCGGAGGGATGTTTAATACCTACGCGACCGTTCAAGGCTGCGACCGAATAGTGCCCGTGGATATCTATCTGCCGGGATGCGCGCCGCGCCCCGAGACGCTGCAGTTTGCGCTGATGGTGCTGCAAAAAAAGATCCGCACCCAAACTCCGCGCCGCGCACAAAAGGCAAAAAGGCTGATCTGATGAGAAAATATAGCCCAAAAAACGATGCGAGCAAGAAAAATTACTACAAAGACAGATTTTTCATTCCCGAGGAAACGCCTAAATCCAGCGCAAACGAGAGCGATTTCAAAGACGATCTGGACGCGCTTAAAGGCATCCAAATTTTAAACTCATACGTGGAATTTAACACTCTCGTACTCTACGTGGAGCCTGCGCAAAATTTAGCGGCGCTGCGCGCGCTTAAGAGCGCGGGATATGAAATTTTATGCGAGCTAAGCGGCGTGGATTTTACCGAGGCTCGCGGCGGCATCGAGGTTTTTTATCAGCTTTTGGATATCAAAAGAGCGCGCCGCGCGCGACTAAAGTGCTTCGTGCCGAATGAGAGTTTTTTACAAAGCGCTGCGGGTATTTACAAAAGCGCGAACTGGGCGGAGCGCGAACTATACGATATGATGGGCGTTTGGATAGAGGCTCATCCGAACTTGGCGCGCCTAATAATGCCCGATGATTGGTTCGGACACCCGCTTTTGAAGTCCTATCCGCTGCAAGGAGACGAGTTTGCCAAGTGGTACGAGGTGGATAAAATTTTTGGGGTTGGCGCGCGTGAGCGGATCGGCGAAGAAAACCGAAATTCCGCATTCGTGGATGAAAAAGATACCTTTAACTTTACGCGGCTCTATCACGAGGGCGGTTACGGAGAGCCGCGGCCGCAAGAAAAAATTTTACAAGAATATCAAGAAGAGGGCGGCGTGCGCTTCGTAAAACGCGCTAAACGCGGAATTTACAAGATCATCACAAAGAGAAAATAATGCAAAATCCAAGCAAGCTAAGACCGTTTTTCGAAAACATCGAGTACGAGCGCGAGGGCGCGAATATGATCTTAAATTTCGGCCCGCAGCACCCAAGCGCGCACGGCCAGCTAAAGCTAGTGCTGGAGCTTGACGGCGAGCGAATCGTGCGCGCCCGCCCGAGCGTAGGCTATATGCACCGAGGCATCGAAAAGATGGCAGAAAATATGATCTACGCAGAATTCGTCCCCGTAACGGATCGCATCGATTACATCGCATCGGGCTCGAACAACTACGGCTTTTGCGCCGCGGTCGAGAAGCTCTGCGGCATCGAAGTGCCGCGCCGCGCGCAGATCATTCGCACGATCTTGCTGGAGCTTAATCGTATCAGCTCGCACCTTCTGTTTTTGGGTACGCACGCGCTTGACATCGGCGCGATGACGGTGTTTCTCTACTGCTTTCGTTCGCGCGAATACATACTTGATCTCATAGAGAAATACTGCGGCGCGCGCCTTACGCACAATAATATCAAAATCGGCGGCGTCTTTTTGGATCTGCCTAATGGCTGGTTAGAAGAGATGTTGAAATTTTGCGACGAATTCCCGAGCGACATTAAAGAATTTGAAGATATGCTCGATACCAATAGAATTTGGCTGATGCGAACCGAGGGCGTGGGCGTGATCTCGCACGAAGATGCCCTTAGCTGCGGCTGTAGCGGAGTGAGCTTGCGCGCTAGCGGGCATGCGTGGGATATCCGCAAGGAAGAGCCCTATCTCATCTACGACGAGCTTGATTTCGACGTGCCGTATGCGAGCGAGGGCGACTGCTACGCACGTTATAAATGCTATATGGCGGAGATGCGCGAGAGCCTTAAAATTTTGCGCCAGTGCGCGAAACATTATCCGCTGAGCGATCCGCAAATTTTAGCGATCGATCCCGCTTACGTAAATCCTAGCAAAGAGCAGATCATGACGCAAAACTACTCGCTGATGCAGCATTTCGTACTGGTTACGCAGGGCTTACGCCCGCCCGTGGGCGAAATTTACGCTGCGAGCGAGAGCCCTAAGGGCGAGCTTGGATTTTATATCCGCTCGATGGGCGAAAGCCGCCCGTACCGCCTTAAGATCCGCACGCCGAGCTTTTGGCATTGCGCGGTCTATGAGGAAATTTTACCGGGGCAGTATCTTGCCGACGCTGCGGCGATCATCGGCAGCACGAATATCATTTTAGGCGAGGTGGATCGATGAAGCGCTACGATTTAAGGCATCTGGGCGATAAATTTTTAAACCGCATGGGCGAAATTTTAAAAAATTCCGCTCGCGGCGAGACGATGATCTTTATGTTTGAGATGGGCGATTTCAGCGCGGTTCAAAAGAGCGCCGATCTGGTGGAGGGGCTAAATTCCACGCTTTTAAGCTCGATCCGCTATAACCAAGTCGATTGGATGGTCGTCGCCAAAAAGGGGAGAGGATGAAAATTTTAAATTTCGCGTCGCTGCTTAGCTTGCAAAATCCCGCGCTTGCAGAAGGTTTTAAGAGCGTTGAAATTTTAAGCGTATCGCCGCTGCAAGATGCGCATCTTCCGGGCGAGTTGATAAAATGCGAGATCGGCGCGCAAAGCTTCGTGCTGGCGTTAGTCTGCGCTAGTTTTTGCGACGAGCCCTATTTTGCGGATCTGGATCTGGAGTATCTAAGCGGCGAAAGCAGCGTGGGCGAGGAGGAGATCGAGCAGATTTGCGAGTTTTTGCAAAGCGGCTGCGACGCGATTTTGATCGACGACGCGCTTATTAAAACCCATCCCGACGCCGAAAATATCAAAGCCTTTCTATCTCTCATAGCGGCGAAGTTCGGGGTTAAAATTTTAAGCTTACGCGGCGAGCGAACGGACTTGGGCGCACAAGAGCGGTTAAATTTAAGCCCGCTTAAAGAACCTGAGAATTTCGACGGCGCCGTGGTTTTCAAACACGATGCGGACGAGCGGCTCATCGGCGGAAGGTATTTTTGCATGGTCGCAAAGATCAAGGGCGGCGATCGCGTTCGCATCAAGACGCCGCATTTAAATTTGGAAAAAGAATTTATTTTGGATGAGGAGCTAAAGGGCACGATTGCGCTTTTGGGCTCGGGCGGTCAGGGCTTTGGCGGTTATAATTTCGAACTAGCCGAAATTTCTAAGGTTTAAAATGGCAAAGATCACGATTGACGGTAAAGCTTGCGAGTGCGACGAGGGCGAGTACATCTTGCAGATCGCGCGTCGCTGCGGCGTTTTTATCCCTGCGCTTTGTTATCTAAGTGGCGGTACGCCGACGCTCGCATGCAGACTTTGTATGGTCGAAGCGGACGGCAAGCGCGTCTATAGCTGCAACGCCAAGGCCAAGGACGGCATGGTCGTTTACAGCCGCAGCCCCGAGATCGACGCCGAGCGCGAGGCGATCACGCAGGTTTATTGCATCAACCATCCGATGGCGTGCGGGGTTTGCGATCAAAGCGGCGAGTGCGAGCTTCAAAATTTAGCCCATCTGATGCGCACGAATGCTCAAAGCTACTCTATCTGCGATACGGCGCGCGAGGTGCAGGATTGGGGATATTTGAGCTATGATCCTAGCCTTTGCATCGTTTGCGAGCGCTGTATTACCGCCGCGAAAGACCGCTTGGGCGTAGATGCGTTTAAGCTCGTTCCGCGCGACGGAGACGCGCCGAGTAAGGAGCAAAAGGACGCGATGCCCAAAGACGCCTACGCCGTGTGGAATAAACTGCAAAAAAGCCTAATCGCGCGGGTAAATGAAAATGATGATTGCGTAAACTACGGCGAGAGCGCGGCGGTCTGCCCGACGGGGGCTCTGGTAGAGAGCGCGTTTAAATACGTTTCAAACGCCTGGGAGCTGCGCCAAATCCCCGCTTCCAACCCGCACAGCAGCGACTGCGAGCTGCTTTATTACGAGGTGAAGCGCCGCGGCATAGGCGATGCACGTGAAAAAATTTATCGCGTTAGCAGCGACATAAATTTTAGCGTCCTGCATGCAGGAGCGCGCTTCGGCTGGGATTTTTCAAACGAGCGGGCGAGCAAAAACGAAGTGGTTTTTAACCACATCGTGCGCGGCATCGAGGACGGCGAGATCAAAAATATCAAATTTAATAGCTTCATTACCAACGAAGAAGCGCGGATTTTAGAGCTTTTGCGGCAAAAATTTAAGCTCGCTCTGATTAACGACGAAGCGCTTGCGTATCAAAAATTTTTGCGCGAATTTTCTAAGCTTAGCGGCACGAAATTTTATAATGCGGATTCACAGACGATTAAAAACAGCGATTTTATCGTTGTTTGCGGCACGTTTTTACGTAGCGACGCACCAAATCTGGGCTATGCGGTAAACAGCGCCTGCAGGCTAAATAAGGCAAGCGGGATCTATTTTCATCCGTTTTGCGACGAGGGCATTAAGGGCTTTGGCAAAAATTTTATCCATCAGCCGCACGCCGCGGGCTTGGAGGCACAGATCCTGCTTTGGATCTTGCAAAAGTTCGGGCGCGATCTGCCTGAGTGGCTGGATGCGAAACTCGCGGCGGAATTTGAAATTTCGCGCGCCGCGGCGAAGGAAAATTTAGACGAGAAATCCGTGGGTTCGCAAAATTCCGAGCGCACCCAAAATTCCGAAAATTCCGCAGGCGCCGACGGCGCTGAAAATTCCGCAAAAAATTCCGCGCAGAATTCCGAAAATCCTGCGGAAAGTAAAATTTCAAATTTTGCCCGCGCGCTAGGTATGGACGAGCAAAAAATAGATGAAATTTTGGCTAAAAAGGAGCGTTTTTCGCTTATCATCGGCGAGGATTTTATTCGCGCGCCAAATAGCGCCACGCTTGCGCGTCTAGCGGGCTTGGTGCAGCGCTACACGCCGCTAAAAGTGCTAGTGGTGCCGCCGCGCACGAACAGCCTGGGCGTCGCGCTCATCTGTGAGCTTAGCGCGCAAATGAGCGCGGGCGAGACGCTAGGCTACAATGAAGCGGGCGATATTAGCTTCGGTGTGTTGGAAGCGGATCTGGATGCGCCTAGCTTGGTGCAGCAGGAGGGCACGTTTACGAACTACGACAAGCGCGTAGTGCCTACCAATGCGGCGCTTGATTACGGCGGATACGAGCTAAACGACATCGCCTGTGCGCTTGGGGTTTGCGCGGAGCATGCGATTGGCTATACATCAAGCTTGGGCGCAGATTTTGAGCCGATTAAATTTGACGATTTAGAAAATTTTTACGACAACGGCGGCGCAAACCACCGCGGATATGAGCTGCGAAACGAGGAGCTCGCCGCTAGCGAGGAGGAGTTTGAAATTTCGCTTTCAGCGCCGATTAGCGCGGGAGAGGACGAAACTTTAATCTATGAGGCAAATCCGCTGCATCAATTCAATAAATTTAGCAGCGCAAGCAGCGGGCTGGGCGAAGCGGGCGCGCTGTATCTAAGCTCAGGCATCGCCGAAGCTCTGGGCGTAAGCGCGGGCGATGTCGTTAAAATTTACCAAGCAGACGGCGCGGGGTATAACGAAAAAACTGGCGGCGCAGGCAAAACGAGTGCTGCTAATGATAAAAGCGGCGCCAGTCGCGCTAAAAAGACGGATCGCGCAAGCGCCGCGCATAAAGTCGGCGGCGTCGGTGATGAAAATAGCGAAAGCGGCGCGACTGAGTTCGTAAATTTAAAATGCGAAATCGTCGCTAGCGTAAAGATCGATCCAGGCTTTAGCGGAGCGTATCTGCCGTATTTTGACGAGAAGCTTCGCGGCGAGATATTTTTCAAAACCTCGCGCTACGCCAGCGTGAAAATCAAGAAAATTTCAAATTCCAAAGGAGAGGGCAGATGAGCGATAGTGCATTTTATTTCGTAGCTACCGTCTTAAAGGCGCTCGTGATTTTAGCCGTCATCGCGCTGCTCTCGGGGCTTGCGACCTATGCCGAGCGCAAGGTGCTTGCCTTTATGCAGCGTAGGATCGGACCCTCTATGGTCGGGCCTGCGGGACTTTTGCAGGTAGGCGCGGATATGATAAAGCTTTTTACCAAAGAGGACGCGATCCCTGCGCGGGCGAATAAGCTTCTTTTCAAAATCGCGCCGATAATCTCTGCTACGGGCGCTTTTGTGGCGCTTTCGGTAGTGCCGCTACTGCCGGAGTTTACGATCGGCGGGCGAACCATCCAGCCGATTTTAAGCGATATAAATGTGGGAATTTTATTCCTGCTCGGAGCTAGCGGCACCTGCGTTTACGGATTGCTAATCGGAGGGCTTGCGAGCTACAATAAATGGGGCACGATAGGCGCGTTTCGCGCGTTTTTGCAGATCACCTGCTTTGAGGTGATAAACGGCCTTAGCCTGATCCCTATCGTGATGATCACGGGCTCGCTCTCGCTCATCGACATCGTAAGCGCGCAAAGCGGCGGCATTGATAAGTGGTTTATCTGGAAAGAGCCCGTCTGCTTCGCGCTCTTTCTCATCGCAGCCTTTGTAGAGTGCAACCGCACGCCGCTATGCCTCACCGAAAACGAAACCGAGATCGTAGCGGGCGCCGGTACGGCGTATTCGGGCATGCGCTGGGGTATGTTTTTTATCGGCGAATACGCCAATATCATAACCTACTCAGTCGCTACGACGCTGCTGTTTTTGGGTGGATTCAACGCGTTTTGGTTTATCCCCGGCGGCATTATGATGGTATTAAAATCAAGCCTCGTGTTTTTCTGCTTCCTATGGGCGCGCGCGGCGTGGCCGCATCTGCGCCCCGATCAGCTGATGGGGCTTTGCTGGAAAGTCTGTATGCCGCTAGCTCTTGCTTGCGTGCTAATTACGGCGCTAGCGATCGTTTAAGGAGGGTACGATGGCAAGATACGCCCAGATCGATAAACGAGCCCCTATTAAATCCGGCGGCGATAAGCTTCGCAGATTCCTAGCCCGCACCTTTAACGGCGAGCTTTTCGTGGGGCTGTGGGTGGTGCTAAAAAATATGTTTAAGCGCGGCGGCTTGCATACGCTTCGGTATCCTATGGAAAAATTTGTCATGCCGCCTAGATACCGCGGCGTGCACAAGCTTATGCGCCTGCTTGAAAGCGGCAGCGAACGCTGCATCGGATGTGGCTTGTGCGAGAAGATCTGCGTGGCAAACTGCATCGCGATGGAGACCAGCCTCGGCAGCGACGGCCGCAAAAAGGTAGATAACTACTCGATAAATTTAGGGCGCTGCGTCTATTGCGGGCTTTGCGCGGATGTCTGTCCTGAGATCGCTATCGTGCATGGCTGCGAATATGAGCTTGCGAGCGAACAGCGCGCGTATTACGGCTTCAAAGAGGATCTTTTGATCCGCGGCGAAAATTTATGTTTAAACGGCGCGGCGCAGGAGTTTGCGGGCTACGGTAGCCTGGATGAAAACGCGGGCGCGCGGATCAAGGTGACGCCGAACGCCTATATAAAAAGCGACGCCGCAAGTGATGAGCTAAGCTCAAAGAGCGCGGATTCAAATTTAAAAAATAGCGCCGCGGAAAGCTCCAAAAAAGAGGGCGCCGCTAGCGATAAAATTCTATTTTCAAAGGGCGCAGGTTTAAGCGGCGAAATTTCAGCCGAGCGACAAGACGCCGAGCAGGCAAGCTTAAAGGAAGGCTCCGCCGCGGACGCCAAAAATTCTAAAGAGAATTCTACTGAGGGCGCTGAAAATTCTACGCTTGATTCGCAGCGAAATTCCAAAGAAAATCTCGTCTCTCAAAGCGCCGAAAATTCCGTCGCGCAGGGGGAGGAGCAATGATACAAACGCTTGCATTTTATTTTTTCAGCGCGGTTTGCCTGGCGCTTTTCGGCATCAGTGTTTTTAGCAAAAACGTCCTTTACGCCCTTAGCGCGTTGGCCGGCGGCATGGTCTTTATGAGCGGATTTTTCTTCTTGCTGGATGCGGAGTTTTTGGGCGTAGTGCAGATCATAGTCTACACTGGCGCCGTGATCGTGCTTTACGGCTTCGCGCTGATGTTTTTGGGCGCGGATAAAAACGTAAGCGAGCCGAAAAAGGGGGCAAGGCTATTTTTCGCGCTTAGCGGCGTGATCGCATTTTTGCTCGTGATTATCGTGCTTGGCGCGGTGGTCGCAAACAACGTAGAAACGCTTAAAATTTTAAACACCGACGATACCGAGGCACTTGGGATGATTATCTTTACGAAATATCTGGCGATTTTCGAGCTTGCCGCCGTGATGCTGCTCGTGGCAATGATCTGCGCTATCGTGCTTGCGCATAAGCAGATGGACGCGAGCCTGAGCTACGAAGAGAGCGAGGGGTAAAATGGGTCTAAATCACTATCTGATCGTCGCTGCGATGATGTTTGGGCTCGGGCTTGCGGGTATGATGAAGCGAAGAAATTTGATAATGCTCTTTTTTTCGAGCGAAATTTTATTAAACGCCGCAAATTTAGCCCTCGTAGCCGTGGCGAAATTTTACGACAACATAAACGGCGAAATTTTTGCGCTTTTCATCGTAGTGATAGCCGCGAGCGAGATGGCCGTGGGGCTTGGACTGCTCATCTTGTGGTATAAGAAAACGGGCAGCATCGAACTTGACAGCTTCGTAAATTTTAAAAATCCTTCTAAGGATGGGCCGGATGCTTGACACCGTTTTTGTATGGCTCTTAATCGCCCTTTTCGCACCGCTTGCCTCGGCGATCTTCGCAGGCGTTTTCATTCGCGCCAAAGATAAGATGTTTATTGGCGTAGTCTGCTCGGCGCTGGTGATTTTAAGCACTATCGCATCGCTTGCTTTGATGGAGCTCGTCTCTGACAACCGCCTAATCAGCGTAAATTTAGCCGATTTCATAAGCACGGGATTTTTGGACGCAAAATTTAGCTTTCTCATAGATAGCGTAAGTGCGGTGATGATGGTGGTCGTAGGCATCGTTTCCAGCGTCGTGCACGTGTATTCGATCTACTATATGTGGGATGATGAAAACTTCTCTAAATTTTTCAGCTTCCTGGGGCTTTTCGTTTTTTCGATGCTGGTTTTGGTAACGAGCGATAATTTTTTAGGACTTTTCATCGGCTGGGAGGGGGTCGGACTCTGCTCGTGGCTGCTGATCGGCTTTTGGTATGATAGGAGCAATTACAGCTGGTGCGCCAACGAAGCTTTCATAATGAACCGCATCGCAGATCTTGGGATGTTGCTTGGAATTTTTCTGATCTATTTAAATTTCGGCTCGCTGCGCTACGAGGTGGTGTTTGCGAACGCGGCGAGCTTGGAGCCTGAAATTTTAACTCTGATCGCAGCACTTTTATTTATCGGCGCGATGGGCAAAAGCGCGCAGTTTCCGTTCCATACATGGCTTGCCGACGCGATGGCGGGTCCGACGCCCGTATCCGCGCTTATTCACGCAGCGACGATGGTTACGGCGGGCGTTTATCTGGTGATCCGCGCAAACGCAATTTTCGTGCTCGCGCCGGAAGTAAGCGGCTTTATCGTCTGCTTGGGCGCCTTCGTGGCGGTCTTTGCGGCATCGATGGCGCTGGTTCATAACGATCTTAAAAAGATCATCGCCTACTCCACGCTTTCGCAGCTTGGCTATATGTTCGTAGCCGCGGGGCTCGGGGCGTATTGGATCGCGCTATTTCATCTGGCGACGCACGCGTTTTTCAAGGCGCTTCTATTTTTGGGCGCGGGCAACGTAATGCACGCGATGAAAGACGATTTAAATATCCAAAATATGGGCGGATTATATAAGTTTATGCGGCCTACGGCGATTTTAATGTGCATAGGCTCGCTCGCGCTTTGCGGATTTTATCCGTTCGCGGGCTTTTTCTCAAAAGATAAAATTTTGGAAGCGGCGTGGAGCGCGGACGCGTATTTCATCTGGGCGCTGCTGTTTGCGGGCGCTGCGATGACGACGTTTTACAGCGTGCGTCTGATAATGCTCGTGTTTTTCGGCAAGCAAAAATTTACCCACCATCCGCACGAGGCGAAAGGCTTTGCCCTCATCGCGATGGGCGTGTTAGCCGTGCCTGCGATGATCGCGGGCTTTTTCGAGCACGATTTTGCGGAGTTCGTGCTTAGCATACTGCCGGGCTTTAAAGCTTCGATTCCGCACGGCGTAGAGGTAATTTTGATCGCCCTAACGCTAGCGATGATAAGCGCGGTAGCGATCGGCACGATTTGGACATACGGCAAGGGTAAATTTAGCCAAAATTTAAAGAACTGCAAATTTTATAAAATTTTGATCGCTCAGTATTTTATCCCGCAAATTTACGAGCGCGTGATCGTGCGCGGATACGCTAAGCTTAGCGAGATCTGCGCTAAATGCGACGGCGCGATCATAGACGCCAGCGTTGATCTGATCGCTCGCATCGCGGTAAAAGGCGGTGAAGGAGCGGATCGCGCAAGCAATAGCGGAGATTTGAGCGCAAATTTAAGGTGGATGGTTTTGGGATCTTTCATTTTGCTGATTTTGGCGTTTGCGCTGTGAGGTGGGCATGGAATACTTTTTAAGTTTGGTTATATTTTTTCCGGCGGTAGCTGCGGTTTTAGGCTTTTTGATCGACGAAGCGAGCATTAAGACCTACGCCGTTACGATGAGCTTTATAGAGTTCGTGCTTTCGCTCGTTTTGTGGATACTCTACGAGCCGGTGGACGGCATCGCGTTTAGCGTGCTGCATCCTTTTATAAGCGAATACGGCATCAACTACTTTATCGGCGTGGACGGAATTTCGCTGTTTTTGGTGATCCTAAGCACGCTGGTTACATTTTTGGCGCTGCTTAGTCTAAGCATTAAAGAGCGCGCCAAAAATTTAATCATCTGCATTCTATTTTTAGAGATGACGATGGTGGGCGTTTTCGTGGCGCTGGATGCGATTTTGTTTTACATCTTTTGGGAGCTTTCGCTAATTCCTATGCTCTACATCATCGGCGCGTGGGGCAGCGGCAAGAGAATTTACGCCGCGGTGAAATTTTTCATCTACACCTTCCTGGGTTCGATGTTTCTACTCGTAGGACTCGTAGCGATGAGCTATTTCTATCACGAGGCTACGGGCGAGTATAGCTTTAATATCCTAAACTGGCAGAGCTTGTCGCTGCCGCTTAGTACGCAAATTCCTCTATTTTTGGCATTTTCGGTCGCTTTTGCGATCAAGACGCCTTGTTTTCCTTTCCATACCTGGCTTCCGTACGCGCACGGGCAGGCCCCTACGATAGGCTCGGTTCTGCTTGCCGCCGTGCTTCTTAAGATGGGCACCTACGGCTTCGTGCGATTTTCGCTGCCGCTATTTCCCGACGCGAGCGTGCATTTTAGCGGGATGATGTGCGCCGTAGCGATCGTTATGATCGTCTATGCGAGCTTAATCGCTTTTGCGCAGAAGGACATCAAACAGGTTATAGCGTATAGCTCGATCGCGCATATGGGCGTCATAATGCTAGGAATTTTTTCAATGAGCCGCGAAGGAATGAGCGGTGCGGTGTTTTTGATGATAAGCCACGGTATCGTAAGCGGCGGGCTCTTTATGCTCGTAGGCTTTTTATACGACCGCAGACACACGAAGCTTTTCAGCGAATTCGGCGGGCTTGCGCGCGTGATGCCGCTTTATGCGTTTTGTTTTTGCGTCGTGCTGCTAGGCTCGATAGGACTTCCGCTTACGATCGGCTTCGTGGGAGAATTCCTAAGCCTTGCGGGGATTTTTAAGATCAGCTTTAGCTATGCGCTTTTGGGCGGGCTCGGCATCATAATGGGCGCGATCTATTCGATGAATCTTTATAAAAAGACCTTCTTCGGCGCTCTTGTGCATGAGGAGAATAAAAAGCTAAGCGATCTAAACAGAACCGAGCTTTGCTCTATTATCCCGATCTGCGTGCTGGTGGTAGCGCTTGGCGTCGCGCCGAATTTGATGCTAAAGAGTATCGAGTCTAGCGTGACGCAAAGCCTTGAGCTGATGTTTAATAAAGCCTCTCAAACTGCGACTCGTGCCTATATGGAAAAAGCAAATTTTAAGGTAAGAAGCGATGCAAAATAATCTTTTAAATTTAGCCTCGATCGCGCCTATGGCGATACTTGGAGGGTTTGCTCTGCTGATGCTCGCAGTTTCGCTTTTTGCACGCACGCTATCGTATAAATTTTACGCCGTCATCACGATACTGGCGCTAGCTCTCGGTTTCGGGCTCGTTTTTGGATACAACAGCGGCATACGCGGGCTTTTCGACGTGATGCTAGTGGACGGAATTGCGACGCTATCGATGCTTATCATGCTCGCAGGTTCGATATTTTTCATCTTTCTGTCTTTGGGTGCAAGAAGCGCGCACGAGTACCACACTGCGGAATTTTTCGTGCTATTTTTATTCGTGCTTGTGGGGTATGAGTTTATGGTCGCGAGCGAAAATTTAATGATGATCCTCGTTGGGCTTGAGACGGGCTCGCTGGCGCTTTATACGCTAATCGCGCTGCATAATCGCGCCAGATCGGTCGAAGCGGCGCTAAAATACTTCATAATGGGCGCGCTGGGGTCGGGCTTTTTCGCATTCGGCGCGGCGATGTTTTTTCTATCGACCGGCTCTATGGAAATTTCAAATATCGCGCAGATCGCCAAGAGTTCAAATTTACAAACCAACGTCCTGCTTTTCGCCGCCTGCTCATTTATGATCGCCTCGATAGGATTTAAGCTCTCGCTGATCCCGTTTCACACCTGGACGCCCGACGTTTACGAGGGTGCGAGCTCGGCTATGGCGGGCTTTTTGTCCGTCGTACCGAAGATCGCGGGCTTTGTCGTGGCGATCAGGCTATTTGAAGCGCTGCAAAGCATCGGCGTGCAGTGGCTAAACATCGTGCTCTACGCCGTAGCGGTGCTTACGATGAGCTTAGCGAACCTCATGGCGCTCGTACAGCGCGACGTCAAACGGATGCTCGCTTTCAGCTCCGTTTCGCACGCAGGCTTCGTGCTCTGCGCGATCGTGATCGGCTCTACGCAGGCAAACGCCGCACTTTTCACCTACTGGATCCTATATGCCGTGGCGAACCTCGGTGCGTTTGCGTTCATCTGGTGCGTGCGGCAAAGGCGCGCTCGCTCGTTAAATTTAAAATTTAAAGCCCAAAGTCCCGCTTTAAATTTAAATGCAAACGGCGAGAGCTCTATCTCAAACGCAAAGTCCGCTTTTTTGCAAAATCACGAGCCGAGTTTTGCCGGGGAGTTAAATTTAGGCGCGAGCGGGCAAGATTCAGCCTGCGCCGAGTGGAGCGTTAAAGCGAGCGAGCAAAATTCTAAAGCAAGCGGGTCAAATTTGAAAGCGACTGAGCCCGGCGCGGAAGCGACCCTTTTCGGCACTAAAACTTGCGAGCCAGGCGCCGAAATTTGCGAGCAAAGCTCCAAGTTCGCGGCTCGCTTCGAGCATCCGTTTGAGAAATTTGACGGGCTGATCCGCACCCATCCGCTCTTTGCGCTATGCACAGCGATTTTTATGCTCTCGCTTGCGGGCATTCCGCCGTTTAGCGTGTTTTGGGGCAAGATGTATCTACTAAGCGCCGCGGTCAATTCGGGCTACTTTGCTCTCGCCGTCATCATGGCGGTAAATAGCGCGCTCGCGCTATATTACTACCTGCGCCTCATCGTACGTATGTTTTTGCACGAGCCGCAGGAGGACGCGGAGCTTGACGGCTCGCTGAGCGCGGTCTCGGTGCAGATAAAATTTGCCGTTGTGCTAGCTAGCGCGGCATGCGTACTGGCGCCGTTTTTGGTAAAATTCCTAACCGGCGCGGTAAATAATTTCGTCTTTTTAAGCGGGTATTGAGCTAAAATTTTAAGCGCGAGCTGAACCTATCGCGCTTTGCCAACAAGGAGAGATATGTTTTTGGGCGAGCTAAGTGCTGACGGCTACGGTTTTGCGCTGCTTGAGCCGCGCGATTTGAGTGAGTTTTTAAAGGAGCGAAAATGCAGAGCAAAAAAGCTTCTAAGCTACTGGGACGCGCACAAGCAGCTGTTTTATGACGCCGTAAAGGGCGCTAAAGCTTTACCCTTCTACCCGCTTACGGTGCGCAGCTATGAGATCTTCGTTTGCATTGACGAGGAGTTTGCGCCGTCTGCGGGCTACGAAGTAGCTTTCAAGCGCGATAGGCTGTATTTCGCCCCGCAAAGCGACTCCGCGATCCTAGCGAGCTTCGATGCTTTGCAGTATCGTTTCGATGAGCTAAAAAGCGACGAACTCGAGCTAGGCTATGAGTGCCAAAGCGGCGCTGCGGGCAAGATACGAAAATTTAATTCCACGCTCAAACTTGGCTTGCAAAGCGGCACTTACGAGCTTTGCGTCGTTGGGCTAAAAAACAGCTCGCGGCACTCCAAGAAATACGGCTACGCCTTTATTTTCAAGCGCAACGCAAGCGCGGAAAATCAAAATTTCAGTAGGCTTGACAACGATAAATTTAGCTTTGATATTTGCGAAGGCGATTAAATTTAATCGAAATTATGTACTGCGCGAGATTCTGTTGCGTCCCGCAAAATTTAAAAGACGCGATCTTTCGCGGTAAATTAAATCTAAAG
>CALHQN010000248.1 GCA_938036585.1 uncultured Campylobacter sp. | reverse complement strand
GCCAAATACCGAGCGCGCTACTGTAAGCTGTGCTGCGGAGAATTTTACGAAAGATGATTCCAAACAAAATTCTGCAAATTCCATCGCTCCTAATAGCTCTACAATAAATTCCGTTAGGCAAAATACCCAAGCAAATTCCATTTTTGCGCCGCTTGAGATTTCTGCAAACGAGGGCGTGGATCAAATTTTAACCGCGCTTGAGAGCTACTTAGATTCTCAAAATTTCGACGGACTAATGCTAAGCAATGACCGGCAGATCGGCATTTGCGAGACCGCCTTAGAGGCACTGCAAAGCGCGCGCGAAAAGCTTAAAAACGAGGAGCTGGAGATTTTCGCTTTTGAGATAAATCGCGCGATCGCCGCCATAGCGCAGGTTTCGCACCCTTTTGAAAGAGACGAAATTCTAGATGAGATGTTTGGGAATTTTTGCCTCGGAAAATAGCGTTTTAGCTACTAATTAGCCAAAATTTAATATAATTTCACATTTTAAACGAGGCTATTTGATGAAGGATAAAGCTCAATATTTTTTGGCGCTGTGCTTGATAAAATTTACCAAATTTGCGCCTAAAAATTTTATAATTAAAATGTTCGATAAGCTCGCTATTTTGATATCTTGGAAGCTTGCAAGGCGCGTTGCCGTCGCGAAAGAAAACCTCCGCATCGCATATCCGCAAAAAAGCGAAAGCGAGCTTGGCGCTCTTGCGATCGAGAATTTTCGCAGTATCGCTAGGACGCTTGCCGACACGGTTTTGTTTTACAACGGCAGGCTTAAATTTGAAGATCTAGTTTCAAACGGCGAGCAGGTGCTGGCGCGCGTCCGCGAGCTAAATGAGGGCAATCCGAACGGTATTTTATTTTTTACCGCGCATTTTGGAAACTGGGAAATTCTAGCCAATTTTTTCGGCGCTAACGGCTTTCCGGTCTCGGTAGTCGGGCGCCGCGGCGATAACGAGCTCATCGAGGAGCGCTTGGTTACCCCTTTTCGCAAAAAATACGGCAACGACCTGATTTACAAGGACGATGCGATGCGCAGGCTCGTGCAGGCGCTAAAACAGGGGCGCAACGTAGGCATCCTGCCCGATCAAAAGCCGGGCACAAAAAACAGCCTACTTACGACCTTTTTCGGACGGCAATGCTACACCACGAAGACCATCGCGTCGCTTTATTTGAAATTTCGTCCCGTGCTGATCCCGATCTTTGCGCGCCGCGGAGAGGATGATCGCTACGAGATCGTGATAAAGGATTTTCCGCCGCTACCTGAAGGGCTAAATAAGGATGAGGCCGAGCTGTTTATCACGCAAAAGTGCAACGACATTTTCGAAGAGGTCGTGCGAACTGCGCCGCAGCAGTGGTTCTGGATGCACAAACGCTGGAAGATGGACTAGCTATGGCGCGGCAAATTTCAATAGGCGAGAGCAGACGGGGGGCCGCGAGGAATTTATCCGCGCCGCAGGGCTCGCGCCTTTTTGTAAAAGAGCAAAACGTCGTAAATTTAGGTGGTGCTGCGCGAGAGGGCAAAATTTTAAATCGCGAAAATTTCGTAGCGATCGCCGCCGCGCGAGAGGGCAAAAATTCGGACTTCCAAAACTTCATATCGGTTTGCGGCCGCTCCTCTTGCGCTTTGCGGCGCGAAAGCTTTAGAGGTAAAAATTTAAGAGCGGGCGCCTCGGGTTGGGCGTGGCGCGCAGGCGGCGGGTCGCTAAATTTTAATAGCGAAAGCTCCTGCGCAAATCCGCCCGCCGCAAAAACTCCGCGTCGAAAAGCGCTCGTCTTAAGCGACGGTCGCAAGGGGCACGAGAACCAAAGCATCGCATTTTGCGAGCTAAGAGGGCTTGATTTTTACATTTGCAAGATCGCTTACGCAAACAAGCTTCTTAAACTTTGCTCCTACGCGCTTGATTTTTTTGGGCTTTATTTTAAAATTTTTAAGTGCGATCTCGGCGAGGGCAGCACGGCGGCGGACTACAAAAACGGATCAAATTTAAACAATCCCGCTTTAAATAGTCCCGCCGCGTCAGATAGCGCA
>CALHQN010000247.1 GCA_938036585.1 uncultured Campylobacter sp. | reverse complement strand
CCCTGATCTCAGAAGCCGCGCTTTTTAAATTTTGCAAAAATTCTGCGCCAGCTAGCGAGCCTTTACAGCCAAAATCGCTTTGCAGCAGCTCCTCGTCGCTCAAACTCGCGCCGAAAAATCCGCGCGTATCCTCCTGCATCTGCTCGCAAGAAGCGCCAAAAAGCGTGCCGCAAAAAACAAACGAACCCATTAGAATTTTTCGCATCGCTACCTCGAATTGCATTTGAAGCGTTATTTTACCTTTAAATTTATTTATTAAAACTTAGTGCTGGCGGTGGACTGCACGAAATTTCTTTAAGCTTATGGAATTTTGCGAAATTTCTGAAATTTTACGGTGCGGCGGCGAATGACGTTAAGCGACGGATAGTTAGCGGCGCACTGATGAACGGCACCATGTGTAGGTACAGCGACGGGCGACGTTAAAATTTTAAAATTTGCGCGCGGGCTAGTGGTAAAATAAAATTTTGCAAGCTGTACAGATCTAGCGGAATTCCGCGTACGATTAGCCGCGAGATAAAATTTTGCGCGCTCTGCGCGGAGTAAAATTAAAATTTCATCGCGCAACATTCCGCGCCTAGCGCAAAATCCGCCTCGTTAAAATTTAGCGAATTTCAATCTGATGGAATTTAGCACGACCGTTACGGAGCTAAAGCACATCGCCGCGGCGCCGTACATCGGTTTTAGAAGCACGCCAAGCGCTGGATATAGCGCTCCTGCCGCGATCGGGATACATACGGCGTTGTAAAATAGCGCCCAGAAGAGGTTTTGCCTAATCGTCCGCATTGCGGCACCGCCTAGACGAAATAGATACAGCACGCTTTCAAGGTCATTTTTTATAAAAATCACGTCGCCCGCACCCTTGGCTACGTCGCTGCCGCCGTTCATCGCGACGCCGATACTAGCGGCTTTTAAGCTCGGTGCATCATTGACGCCGTCGCCCACGAAAAGCACCCGTTTGCCTTCGTCCGTCAAGGATTTGATGAACTCATATTTGCCGCTTGGAAGCACTCCGCTTCTTACCTCGTCGATGCCGAGGTTGCGAGCGACGAAATTTGCCGTTTTGGCGTTATCGCCCGTTAGCATGACGGTTTTTACGCCGCTTTTTTGCAGCGTCTGCACGACGCCGCGCGCCTCGGCTCTGATCTCGTCGCTAAATGCGATAAATCCCGCGTACGAGCCGCCTATCGCGCAATAAACGACGCCGAAACCCTTGTCTAAAAGCTCCTCCGCTTCTACTTCGACGCCGGCATCCACGCTGCGCTCGCGCAAAAAGCCCGCGCTGCCGCAAAGAATTTCGCCGGTGGGATTTTTCGCGACGATTCCCTTGCCCGCGATGCTTTCGAACTCGCCGTTAAATTTAGAAATTTCGCCGAATTTCAGCTCGGCAAATTTCACGATCGCCTTTGAGATCGGATGCTCGCTAAGCTTTTGCGCACTTGCTAAAGCGTAGAGATCCTGGGCGCTCAGATCGCTGAAGCTTACAGAAATTTCGCCCTTGCTAAGCGTGCCGGTTTTATCGAAAACCGCGACGTCGGCGCCTTTTAAAATTTCTAAAATTTCGGGATTTTTGATTAAAATTCCAGCCTTTGCAGCGTTTGAGATCGCGCAAACGATCGCAATCGGCGTCGCAAGACCTAGCGCGCACGGGCAGGAGATGATAAGCACGCAGATAGCGGCGGATGCGGCGTATGAGAGCCGCCCGTCAAGCGCCATCCACGCTATAAAGCTAACAAGCGCGATCAAAATCACCGCGGGCACGAAGATATTTGAAATTTTATCGGCAAAGCGCGCGATCGGCATCTTTTTGTTGCCCGCCTCGTTCAGCAAATTTTTAATCTCGGCAAGCAGCGTCTGATGCGAAAATTTCGTCACTTTCACGTAGATGACGCCGTCCGTGCTGACGCAGCCCGCATTTACCTCATCGCCCACGCCTTTATAAACCGCCAAGCTCTCGCCGCTGATGAGCGAGGCGTCGATCTGCGCGCCGCCTTCCACGATAAGCCCGTCGCAGGGGATGCGCGAGCCGTTTTTTACTAGCACCTTATCGCCGGGCTTTAGCGCTTCTGCGCGCACTTCGGCTATCGTGCCGTCGTCTTTGATCAAAAGCGCGGTTTTAGGGCTTAAATCGATTAGCCCCTTGATGTAGTCGTTCGCCTTCATCTTACTGCGCTCTTCTAGGTATTTGCCGAGCGAAATAAAGGCGATTATCATCGAGGCGGACGAGAAATAAAGATTTGTAAATTCGTTCTGCGCGCTGTGCGTATAGACCCACGCCGCAGCCGTTAGCGAATAGGCAAACGCAAAAAAGCTTCCCATCGCCACGAGCACATTCATATCAAAGCTCTTGTTTTTCAGCGAACCGTAAGCGTGATAAAAGAAGTTCTTGCCGCAGTAAAATAGGCTCACGCACGCCATCGCCGCGCAAAGTAGCGCCTTTGGAACGAAGCTTAAAAACCCGCTCATCTCCACCGCCATTACCGCCGCGGCTAAAATGAGAGCGAGAATAAGCCTAAATAGCGCCGCTTTGAGGTTGCGCCGCTTTTTGCGCTCCAAATCCTCGTAATCCACGGCGATGTCATAGCCCAGCTTTTTGATCTTGGCTTTTAGCGTCTCCTCAAGCGCCGGATCAGCAAGTACGAACTCGCCGCTGCCGTTTGCGAAATTTACGTGCGCCTCCTGCACCCCCTCGATCTTGCGACTTACCCGCTCGATCGCATTGGAGCAGTTTACGCAGCTCATCCCGACGATATTTAGAGTGATTTTGCTTGACATTGCGTTAGTTTTTAGGCCAGCTTTTCTGCGATGCTAAAGCCCAAATCGTCCATCTCCTCTTTAAATTTAGCCTCGTCGCGCGGATCTAGGCTTAAACTCACTACTCCGCTTGCTACGTCCACCTCGATCTCGCCGAAATCGTCCTTAAGCGCGTTTTTGATCGTCCTCGCGCAGTTTTCGCAGTGGATATTTTGCGCCTTAAATTTTACGCTTTGTTTTAAAGCCATGAGCCTCTCCTTTGGATTAAAATTTCAAAACTTATACTACTTTTTAATAAATTTTATTTCAACGCCCGCTCCTGAAATTTAAGGGTTTTTCGTTATAATCACCCGTTTTTAAATTTAAGCTTTAAGGAATTTTATGGGACGAGCTTTTGAATACAGACGCGCTTCAAAAGAAGCTAGATGGGGGAAGATGAGCAAACTTTTCCCAAAACTGGGCAAGGCCATAACGATGGCTGCGAAAGAGGGCGGCGAAGATCCGCTGATGAACTCCAAGCTGCGCGCCGCGATCGCCACGGCAAAGGCGCAAAATATGCCCAAAGACAACATCGACGCGGCTATCAAGCGCGCAAGCGGCAAGGATAGCGCCGATATCAAAACGATCTTTTACGACGGCAAGGCGCCGCACGGCGCGCTTTTAATAATCGAATGCGCCACCGATAACCCGACCCGCACCGTCGCGAACGTAAAGTCGATTTTAAATAAAGCCAAGGGCGAGTTTTTGCCGAGCGGCAGTTTGAAATTTATGTTTTCGCACAAGGCCGTTTTTGAGACCAAGCTACCGAGCCGCGACACCGAGGAGCTGGAGCTTGAGCTCATCGACTTCGGTCTTAGCGAGCTTGAGATCAACGAGTTTGAAAACGATAAGGGAGAGCTCGAAAAGACGCTTCTAATCTACGGCGAATACGAAAGTTTCGGCACGCTAAACGAGGAGATCGAAAAGATAGGGCTTGAGATCATCAGCGCAAGCCTAAAATTCGTCGCCAACGAAAAGCACGAGTTTAGCGAGGAGCAGCTCGGCGACATAGACGCGCTGCTAGAGCGGCTGGAGGATGACGACGACGTGCAGGCAGTTTACACCAACATCGCATAGGAGAAAAAATGGAAAGCTTAAAAATTTACGACATCGACGCAGAGGCTTTGGCGCGCGATAAATACGCCGTTATCAAAACCGAAAAGGGCGATATGAAGCTGGAGCTTTTCGGTGGCGAAGCCCCGCAGGCGGTTACGAATTTCGCTAGCCTTGCGCGCAGCGGGTTTTACAAGGGTCTAAATTTTCACCGCGTAATTCCAAATTTCGTAATCCAAGGAGGCTGCCCGCGCGGCACCGGCACGGGAGGCCCGGGCTGGCGCATAAAGTGCGAATGTGACCGCCAAAAGCACAAGCACGTGCGCGGCGCACTTTCAATGGCGCACGCGGGACGCGATACTGGAGGGAGTCAGTTTTTCGTCTGCCACAGCGCGCAACCGCACCTAGACGGCGTGCACACGGTGTTCGGTCGTATCGTGGATCAGCCTAGCCTAGCGGTTTTAGACGCGATTAGGCAGGGCGATAAGATCATTGACATCGAAATTAAAGAGAGCCTGCAATCGTGATTAAATTTAAACCGCGGGGCGTTCGTCCGTGATAAAGATCGGCACAGACATAACCGCGGTGCGCAGGATCGCGGCGCTGCGCGCAAAATACGGCGCGAAATTTCTAAAGCGCATTTTGAAAAAATCCGAGCGCTCATCCGCGCTGCGCGACGAAAGTATCGCGGGTATCTATGCCGCCAAAGAGGCGCTTAGCAAGGCGCTAGGCATCGGCATCGGCGCAGAATTCGGCTTCAAAGACGCCAAAATTTACAAAGACGCCCTGGGCGCGCCGCATTTAAAAATCCGTAAAAAAATCCGTAAAAAATTTCATATCAAATCCGCAAGCCTTAGCATTACGCACGACGTAAACGTCGCAATCGCAGTAGTCGCACTGGTGCTAAAAAAATCCAAAAAACGAGCCTAAAATTTTATCACTTTTTTCTTGAGTGCGGGATTTTTAAATTTTAAAATCTCGCCCGGGTTGCGCGTCCTAGGAATTTTATCGCGCAATCGCGCAAGCAAAAACCTTGCGTAAATTTTGCGCCGCAGAATTTTGATTTAAATTTGAGGCACGGAATTTTATAGCGTCACGATACGCGACGGCGCAACTCAAAAGGTAGAATTTCAACCTGAATTTTAGAAGCAGAAAGATAGATTTTCGGTTTAAAATTTGCTGCGAAATCGCGCTCTAAAATTTAAAGCAGGCGCAAAGCCGCTTTCGTCCGACGCACATATCATCAAGGATTTTTGTGAGCCGACCGAACATACATCGCTGCGGCAGCGCGCGTTCATCGTACCCGTCTCAAGCAAGAGGCTTTTGCGCCGTACTTATGCCGAATACCGCAGATAGCTCGCCGCGATCTCCACTATGTGCAAAAAGACAAAGGGGGAAATTGTGTCGCTGCATTTACTGCTTAGCTTGAGCACACACAGATAAACGGCACACACAGCAGCGAGCGATTAAAATTTACACGAAGAAATTTAAAGATGAAATTCCGCGGGCTGCAAATTTAGCGCTAAATTTTTAAAATTTCACGGCGGCTCAAATTTTAAAATTCCATGCAGAGCGGATTTAAAATTTTAAGCCCGTGAGGATAAATTTAGCCGCCAAGAAGTTTGCAAGTCTCTGCAAAAGTGGAATTTTATCACGGCGCGACGCCGTAAAAATTTTCAATTGCTCGTATTTTGGCGGCGGGCTTACGCGGTTTATGTTTTCGCGCGAGGCAAATTTTCAATTCTCTATATTTTGGTCGCTTTAAGACTGCGCCCGAAGCCGCTCTGTATTTAAAGCCGCACAAATTTTAATCGCTTGCGCCAAGATATGATTAAATTTAAAGCGCAAAGCGCGGTCACGGCGCGAACTTACGTAAAATATCCTAAACTACGATTAAATTCCAAGCCGCGACCGAATCTTACGCGCAACAAAAGGCGGGCTACTCCGCCTTTTTTAGATTATCGGCGAGCAAAAACGCAAGCTCCAGCGCCTGATCTGCGTTTAGGCGCGGATCACACTGCGTTTCGTAGCGCTGTTTTAGCGTCTCTTGCGTTACGTTAAACGAGCCGCCCGTGCACTCGGTGACGTTTTGACCGGTCATCTCAAGGTGAATGCCGCCCGCGTGCGTGCCCTCCGCAGCGTGAATCTCAAAAAAGCTCTGAACCTCACTTAAAATTTTAGAAAATTCGCGCGTTTTATAGCCGTTCGCGGCTTTGACGGTGTTGCCGTGCATCGGGTCGATGCTGTACAGGATCGCCCTGCCCTCGCGCTTTAGCTCGCGTAAAATTTGCGGCAGCCGCGCGCCGATCTTATCCGCGCCCATGCGAATGATGACGTTTAGCCTGCCTGCTTCGTTTTGCGGATTGAGCTTGTCGCAAAGGCGCAAAATTTCATCCGCGGTGCCGCTAGGGCCGATCTTGACGCCGAGAGGGTTTTTGATACCGCTTAAAAAATGCACGTGCGCATCGTCCGCGCCGCGCGTGCGCTCGCCGATCCAAAGCATGTGCGCCGAGCAGTCGTACCAATCGCCGCTGGTGCTGTCGATGCGCGTCAGACACTCCTCATAGTGTAGCAGCAGCGCCTCATGCGATGTGTAAAGCACCGTCTCGGCAAGGCTCGGGGAATTTGCGGCACTCAGCCCGCACGCCTCCATAAATTTAAGCGTGCGCGAAATTTCATCGCTGAGCTCGTTAAATTTAGCCTCCAGCTCGCCCTTTTTCAAAAAGCCCAAATTCCACTTATGCACCTCGTGCAGGTTCGCAAGACCGCCGCGAGAAAAAGCGCGCAGCAGATTCAGCGTAGAAGCACTTTGATGATACGCCTCGATCATGCGCGCAGGATCCGGCTTGCGCGCCGCTTCGTTAAACTCGAAGCCGTTGATTATGTCGCCGCGGTAGCTAGGCAGGCTCACACCGCCAACCTCTTCGAAGTCGCTGCTGCGCGGCTTTGCGAACTGCCCTGCGATACGACCTACCTTAACGACGGGGCGACCCGCTGCGAAGGTAAGAATGATCGCCATCTGAAGCATTACTTTAAACATATCGCGGATATTATTCGCGCTAAAATCATTAAAGCTCTCCGCGCAATCGCCGCCTTGAAGCAGAAACGACTTGCCCTCGCTGGCGCGCGCGAGCTCGGCCTTTAAGTTGCGAACCTCGCCCGCAAAAATTAACGGCGGCAGCTTGTAAAGGCGATCTTTAGCGGCCTGCACCGCACTTTCATCCTGATAAACCGGCTGCTGTAAAATTTTATAATCTTTCCACGACGTCCTACTCCAACTCATAGCCCCTCCTAGATTTCGTAAAATTTCGCGATTATACCCAAATAAGCTTTTATTAACCCAAAAAATCTTAAAATAGCGCCTTTAGGCAATTTGGAAGGAATTTTATGGAAGAAAACCGCACTAAAGGGCTAATGCTTGCTCTTGCCACCTTTGTTATATGGGGCGTTTTTCCGATATTTTTCAAGCTCATAAAGGACGTGGACGCGGTGCAAATTTTAGCGCATCGCGTCGTTTGGTCCTTCGCGCTGCTGCTCGTTTTTCTCTGCTTTACGCACCGCTTAAAAAACGTAGCGCGGCTTCTTAGCACCCCCAAAATCGCTCTCACGCTGCTTTGTACGGGACTACTTATCAGCACGAACTGGGGCATTTATATCTACGCGGTAAATTCCGATCAAATTTTGGCCACCAGCCTTGGATATTTTATAAATCCACTATTTTCAGTGCTTTTGGGCGCTTTGTTTCTGCGCGAGCGGTTAAGCGCGGCGGCGAAATTTTCCCTGCTGCTAGCCTTTGCGGCTATCGGCGTGCAAATTTACGCGCTAGGCAGGCTGCCGATAATCTCACTCGTGCTACCGCTTAGCTTTGCATTTTACGGGCTCATACGCAAAAAAGTAAGCGTGCCTAGCTTTGAGGGGCTGTTTTGCGAGACGACGCTGATGCTGCTGCCCGCGCTTGCGTTTCTGATCTACTGCGCGCTAAAAGGAAGCGGCGCTTTCGGCTTCAGCGCAAGCGGCGCGCTGCTGTTTGCAAGCGGGCTGATTACGATTTTGCCGCTGCTTACCTTCGCCGTAAGCACGCAATATCTGCCGCTATCTACGATCGGCTTTATGCAATACATCAGCCCCAGCATGAGTATGCTGATCGCGGTATTTATCTACGGCGAGGAGCTTGAGACTTACAAAATTTTGAGCTTTTCGCTAATTTGGTTCGGGCTCGCGGTCGTGGGCTTGGACGGCTTAAGGAGAAAAAATGGCTAATTTCGCTTTGATGTTCGCAGTCGCCCTTGCGGTGGGTGTGCTCGTGTATTTTCAGGTCCAAAAGGCTTCCGCGCGCGCAGACGCCGCAGATCCCGAGCTTAGCTCGCAAAGGTATATGAAATTTTGTGATATTTTAGAGGACAAACTGCGAGATTTAAAGCGGCTAGAGCTGCGCGATGAGGGGGCTCGCGAGAGCTATCTATACGAGCTTGAGGCTCTTAGCAAGGAGTTAGTCTATATCAAAACGATGCATCAAAGCAACCTAAACCCCGCCGTGTGGGAGGGCAAGCTATTTGAGTTTCTAAATAAAACGGACGCGCTTATCGAAAAATACGCCGCGGGCGCAGAGCGCTCGCTGCAAGATTGGCGCAAGCAGCTGGAGGTGGAATTTAAGAATTTGTAGCGCGAAATTTTAGGCGGCAAAATTTCGCGGGTCTATATCGGTAGAATTTTTAACGCCTAAATTTATATAATTTAATGCGCCGCAACTCTTGGAATTTTTAAAATTTACATACGCGCCGGATTTTTTGCAAACCGTTTGCGTCATAGCGACAAAATTCCATGTGTTTTATAAAGCAAAAACGACGCAAATTTTAAATCGGCGTAATTTATAGAATTTTGCAAGATACACAGCAACCGCGAAGCCGATAATCGCATGTAAATTTTACAGAATTTACTCATGAGCAGACGCGATATCTGCAGTCATAGAACCCGCTTGCTCTAGCTGCTTAGACGCATCGCGCCTTAAAATTTTATCGTACTCCTCTACCTCTATCACCTTGCCTTTATACTCTATTTTAAGATAATATTCCAATTTTTCTAACTGCAAATATCTAAAAAATTTATCCAAATCAAAGCCGCTTGCACCCTTAGGCTCATCGCCACAGAGCGCAGAGTAGCGCTTTATAAGCGTATCGTAGATACCAAGTAGCGCTGTATTTGGCGTTACCGAGCCGCATCTATTAAGATCGGGCAGCGAGCCTTTGTTAAGCTTGATTACATCATTTTCCGAATACTTTGAGCGCTCCGTCATCATATATCTAAGCAGCTCATACCTAGAGCTGTTTAATAAAGTCCAATCTAAAATAATCTCATCGTAACAATAATCATCCATATGCTCTAGGTATATTTTCTTATACTTTCTCAACGTATCCAAATCCTTACGGCAGTCATCGTATTTTTTTTGAATACGCTCATCGTCCGGAAGTCCTGCCAAATCGTATTTAAGCAGCAAATTTAGCATACTTGCGTCATATCGTTGCGGCAGCATCTGATAGATGGAGCAGTTCGGCCGTCGCTCATCTTTGCGGTGTTTGAGTGTAAAAGCAATACAATTATCGTCCGTCCAAGCCGTAATCTCAGGTCTTACGCCGCTGCTGAGCATAAGCTCCGTCATCTGCAAAAATCCGCCTGCTACGGCATAATAGAGCGGATCAGATACCGCGCTAGTACCCTCGCTTTTAGGTGTTCCGTAATATGTCCTTACCTGTGCATCGCTAGTATCGGCGACCAAATAGGCATCGCAGCATCCCGGAGTCGCAAGCCACGGACGAACATATTTAACGCTAGAAAAGCTAGCTCCATGCTTAAGTAGAACTTCCGCGGCGGCGGTAGAGTTATTTTCGATAGCATAGCTCAGCGCCGAATGAGAAAAATCGTCCGTGCGGTTGATATCCGCTCCGTGATAGATCAGCTCCTCGGTAGTGTTTGCATCGTTGTAAAAGCTAGAATACATTATCGCCGTTATGCCAAAATGTAGCGGATCGCCCGCAGTGATGCGCTGCTCTCGCATAAATGTTAAAATACGCGCAGTGTTCTTGGAGCGCAAAAGCTTACGGAAATATTCCATTCGCTCATCGCCCTGCACTACGCGCTCGTCTAAATTTAACTCGGCGCCCAGCCTTTCGTACCGGTACCTTGCTATTGCGGCGCGATCCTCATCCGTTAGCGGCCGATTGGAGGAATTGCCGGAGGTTGTGGCGGGACTCACCGTGGAATTTTGCGCGGGCTGAGTTTTGGATCTATCCATAAGCACACCGCCTGCGATCAAGAAAAATACGCCCGCCGAAACAACCAAGCACGCTATGATGAGCTTGGATTTTATCTCTTTCAAAGCAACCTCCGCAAATAAAATGACAAATACTACCGAGTGTGAGCTTAGCCGAATATAAACGGGCGGAATTTCACAAGGCAATTTCGCTTGGGCGGAATTCGCAGGGCGAGGTTTAAGAGGGTAAGGCGTGAAATTTTATCGGCAGCATTTTATAGCGATAAAACCCGTCGTTTAAAATTTGAGTTCAAATTTTAGCGGGCGTGAGTAAATCGGGCGCGGATCGCGTTTGGGGCATTTATGGGCCGCGATAAATTTAAAATTTCATGCATAGGCTGCGACGAATAGTGCAAATTAAGCGCAATTCGTATTTTGAAAATATCCTTGAGCGTGTTGGATCATCACAGAAGAGCGGCTTTGCCATAAAATTTTAAATTACGACAAAGCCTTCAAGCAATTAAAATTTAATCGGCGCGGCCTAAACGTCGTTAAATTTAGCAGTTATTTTGGCCTGAAGGGCTAGTAAATTCGCTATGCAGTCTTTCTTGAATTTCAAGAAATTTTTTCTTAGCGTCTTGAAGCTCTAAGCAGTATTCTTTAAACTTCGCATTATCCTTCGACATATCCACAAGATCCTCGATCGAAGCGTCTATTTTACGGATAAATCGGAGCATGATTTCATCGCTCTTTTTAAGCATCTCTTCCGGTTTTATAGCCATGTCTGCTCCTTTTTGATCATTTTCTATATTCCTTTTTTTTTGCAGTTTTTCAGCTCCGAAAAATCTTGATGCAATTTTTCGTGAAGGCGAAATATCTGCAGTCCCGCCATAGCGAAATCTGAAAAATATGATCTGAATTTTGGATCTTCCTGCGTCAAATCTTTGAAATATTCAAGCAGCTTTCCGCCTTCGTAAATAATATCCACTATATCGTCGTCGCTTTTCTGCAATCTTTCGATCTCCATGATCGCCTCCTTTGCTTCCGCTTGCGCGTTCTTTTGACAGATGCTCATCCGGTAAGCAAATTTAAGCGCACTAGATAATGCATAAATTTCGCTCAATCGGTATGTAGAGCGCAGGCTTTATTTATCGCCTGCCGCCACCGCAAAACTTACCGAAAGAAAGCTACCGCCTCATAACATCTGCGTTATAGGATTTGCGAGATACTATCACTTTGCGTCTTAATATAAAATAAATTTATGTATAGCCGTTCTCATAATCTATGAAATTTAAAATAGCTTGCGATGTAGAATTTTAAAATCTCGCAAATTCGCAAAGGGCGCAAATTTGCGAGATGAAAGCGGGGTCCCGCTTAAATTTTATTTGCCGCAGCCGCACTTGCCCTGAGCGGCAAGCTTGCGGCGAACATATGCGATTTTGCTTTGAAGCGGAAGGTGCTTAGGGCAGTGGTCTTCGCAGCCTAGCAGCGTCATACAGCCGAATACTCCGTCATCATCGCCGATTAGCTCGTAAAAATCCTCGTCGCTGCGTTTATCCAGCGCATCGATCTGAAAGCGTGCCACGCGGTTGATACCGACGGCGCCGATGTAGTCTTTTCGCATTATCGCTACGCCGCATGCAGCTACGCAGATACCGCACTCGATGCAGCGATCCAGCTCGAAAACCTCCTGCGCGACCTCAGGCTCGACCTTCTCCTCAAGCTTGGAGATATCGGTTTCGTGATCGGTGTGGATCCAACTCTCTACGCGTTTGCTCATCGCGTTCATCCAGTTGCCTGTATCAACGCTGAGGTCTTTTAGCAACTTAAAAAATGGAAGCGGCATAAGCTCGATCACGCCATCCGGATAGTCCTTAGTAAGCGTGCGGCACGCAAGCTGCGGCTTACCGTTTACGAGCATACCGCAGCTACCGCAGATACCCGCGCGACAAACGAAGTCGAAGCTTAGCTCGGGATCAAATCTCTCACGAATCACGTTAAGCGCGATAAACAGCGTCATTCCGTCGGTCTCTTCGATCTCATAAGTAGCGAAGTGCGGCTTTGAAATTTTGCTTAGCGGATTATACTTAAATGCCTTTATTGTTATTTTTCTACTCATATCCTATACCTGCTCTTTCATTAGGTGCTTTATATTTTGGCTGCAATTCATAATGCATCAATGCCTCTTGAATTTCATATCTGCCTTTGCCCTCGGCTTGCATTTTCTCGCGAATTTCATCGACCTCTTTTTGGCGCACGGCGCTGTCCGGATGCTCGATGATATTGCCTTTGGCGCCGTATCCGCGGAACGCAGGCGGCATCTCCATCTTCATAATATCAAGCGGCTCATAGGTCAAGGTAGGCATAGTATCGCCCTCCTTCCAGCTCGCAAGCGTTCGTTTTAGCCAGTTTAGATCGTCGCGTTTTGGATAATCCTCACGGAAGTGCGCGCCTCGGCTTTCGGTGCGATCAAGCGCACCCTTGGCGATACAAAGCGCAAGCTTTAGCATCTTCGGTACGCGATAAGCCTCCTCGAGCTCAGGATTTCCGAAAAGCTCTTTATTGCTTACTTTGACATCCAAGGACTGCTTATAAAGCTCCTCGAGCTCTTTTACGGCTTTGGCTAATCCCTCGCCGGTACGGAAGATCGCGCAGTGCTCCCACATAACGTCTTTCATCTTGTTTTTGATCTCAAATACGTTAAATTTACCCTCTTTTTCAAGCAGGCTTTTCATGTAGTTTTGCTCTTTATCTACGAATTTTTGTATATCGTGCGTATTGATATCGACATCGTGTCCTTGGCAATACTCCGCAAAATACTCGCCCACGATCATTCCTGCGACGACGGTTTCGGCGACGGAATTTCCGCCCAAGCGGTTAAAACCGTGC
>CALHQN010000246.1 GCA_938036585.1 uncultured Campylobacter sp. | reverse complement strand
CTCGTAATTTAAAATTTCCAAAATTCTAATACGCCATCAGCTTCGCGCCGAAGGCTCCGCGCACCAAGCTCTCGCTTTTATTTGCCAGCTTATCCATCATCTTTTCATACGCCGAAGGCTCCTGCCAGATCGGATCTGCTACGCCGCTAGCCTTTACGAGCGCGCTTTTAGCGTCCTCCAAAGAGCCCACCTCGTCGATAAGGCCGACGCCTTTGGCGCCGCTGGCTAAAAATACTCGCGCATTCGCCCATGTATCGCGCTTCCTAAGATCCAGCGAGCGCGCTTGCGCTACCTCGCGCGTGAATAGCTCGTAGCTCTCATCCACCAGAGCTTGCAAGCTCGCGCGCTCCGCGTCGCTCCATTTTCGCATCATCGTGCCCGCCTCTTTGAGCTCGCCAGCTTTGACGATCTGTTCGGCAAACCCTAATTTAGCGGCCGCTTCGCTCACATCTAAGCCCTGCATAATCACGCCGATAGAGCCGATGAAGCTGCCCGGATTTGCGTAAATTTTACTTGCCCACACGCCGCCCAGGTAGCTGCCGCTCGCCATCGTGCCCTTAGCGTAAGCGACGACCGGCTTACGCGAGTTTAGGGATTTGATAGCCAGCGAAATTTCCACGCTCGGGCTCAGCGCGCCGCCGGGGCTGTCGATCAGTAGAAGCACTCCCTTAATCGCCTCGTCGTTTTTCAGAGTTTCGATCTTTTCTAAAATTTCGCTATCGTCCATTATCGCGCCGCTTAGCGAAAGCTGAGCGAGATTCGCGCCATTTTGTTGCGCGCTTTCGCCGCCTGCAAAAATCAAAAACAAAATAAGCAGAAAAATCAGGGATTTAAAGTATTTGTTGATAAACCCGAGCACGGCGCCGATCGGCGCAAAGATGTTTTTTAGAAATTGCATTTCATTCCTTCGATAAAAAGTGATTTTACGTTTTTGCTCTGCAAAATGAGCTGTAGCGCCAGCTGGCTCTGCTCGCACTCAATGCCTTCAAAAACGGCGATGTCAGCGAGCTTGCCCTTTTTCAGCTCGCCCAAATTTAGCCGCAGCGCCGCAGCAGCGTTTTTTGTCGCGCCTAAAATCAGCGCTCGCGCCAGCTCTGCCAAGCCCAGCTCGTCATGCATCATTAAATTTGCACGCAGCTCGTCTAAAAAATTTAGACTGAAATTCGAGCTAAGCCCGTCGGTAGCGATGTTGTAATTAAGTCCGCTTGCGAGCAGCTTTTTAAAACTCAGCCTCTTCTTGCTAAGCAGGCGGTTGGAGCGCGCGCAGTGCGTGATCGAGTGGAGCTTCGGATCAAAGATGCTAAAATCATCCACCCAAACGCAATGCGTAAAAAGCGTGCGAAGCCCGCTAAAATGCGCTACGAAGCTCTGCGGCGAGTAAAAAGGCGCGGGAGAAGGGTTAAATTTAGCAAGCCAGGCTTTAAATTTGCCGCGACCAGTGCGCAGCCACTGCCGCTCGTAAGCACTCTCCATAAAATGCGTGCTTATAGCAAGCCCGTTTTCGCGGGCAAGCTTCGTCGCAAACTCCGTAATCTGCGGGTGCGTCGAATACGGCGAGTGTACCGACACGGCGGGGATGAAAAGCGAGCTTGCAAGCGTCTTTGAGCGCTCAAAACGCTGCTTAAATTTCAAAATATTCTCCGCCGTAGCGTCCTTGCTCGCGCCTAAAATTTCATTGAAAAACACGGTTCTAATGCCGCTTTTCGCGCAAGATTCAGCCTCGCCGCCGAAGCTTGAAATTTCGCCGATCGTGCCCACGCCGCTTCGCATCATTGCGGCGATCTGCTCCAAGATCAGCCGTCCGCGCGCCGCGGCGTCCAGCTGCTGCCTTGAGGCGATGACGCTGCCTAGCCACTCCAAAAAATCGCCATAGCGCAGCGTGCCTTTGTTTGCGCTAAATTCCAAATGCACGTGCGGATTTATAAACGCAGGCATCGCTATATCACCGCTAAAGTCCAAAATTTCGGCTTGCGGATATTTGCGCACCGCACTAGCAAAGGCGCAGACCTCGATTATTTTCTCGTCAAAGACGATCGCGCCATCTTTTAAAATTTTAAAATTCTCATCGCAGACAAGAACCCACTTTGCCCTTAAAATTCTCATCGTTTTCCTTATCTAAAACAGCGCGTGATTTTAGCATAAAATTCTCTTTCGCGCTAAATTTAGAGTTACAATTTTATCGCTTGGGCTTGAGCGGGCAAATTTAGCGCCATAGTAAAAAATAAGCTCGCTTTGGTTATAATTTTCGCTTAAATTTCAAAACAAGGACGCAAAAATGAAAATTATGGTGATTCAAGGACCGAATATCAATATGCTTGGTATGCGCGAACCCGCTATTTACGGGGTTATGAAGATGGAGGATATCCATAAGCAGATGAAGGCGGTCGCCAATCAGAGCGGCAACGAGATCGAGTTTTTTCAGAGCAATTTCGAAGGCGAGATCGTCGATAAGATCCAAGAGTGCTTCGGCACCTGCGACGGTATCATCATCAATCCCGCCGCCTACACGCACACTTCGCTCGCTATCCGAGATGCGCTCGCCGCAGTCAGCCTACCCGTGATCGAGGTGCATATCTCAAACATCGCTCGCAGGGAGGAGCTTAGACAAAAAAGTCTAATAGCGCCCGTAACAGCGGGTCAGATCATCGGATTCGGCCCCGTGGGATACCATCTGGCGATGATCGGAATGATTCAAATTTTTGAGCAGATCAAAGCCGCTAGAGCCGAGCAGAAAGCCGATTAGGCTTAGGATTAAATTTGAAAAATTTTATCCTAAAGGACGAAAACGCCGTTTACCACGAGTGCGGA
>CALHQN010000245.1 GCA_938036585.1 uncultured Campylobacter sp. | reverse complement strand
CACCAAGGCCAGCATGGTAGAGGTGATGGCAACCCACGGGTGGAGGGCATTGTCGGCGAACTTGGCGATATGTGGTCTGAGATAGGCACCCAACAGAAATAACGGCAGGTAGGAGCCTATGGATAATAACGATAAAAATACCCATATCAGAAAAGCCAACCCGCTAATATTGGGAATGCCTTCGGAGAGTAACATTAAGAAATTAAGCGTTTACGATCTAAAGGTAATAAATTTTTTGATAAAGATGCTTCGTTGGTTGATTAAGACAAGTGACGTCGCTCCTACGACAGATTATATTATCACGGAATTTGACTCCTTAAATTTTAAGCTTTTTTATCCCAATGATGATCCAAATTGGCGAAAGCGTTTTGAGAAATCATTACAAAAATTATCCCAAATTCAATACGTTTTGCGCGACTATCAGGATGAATTTACCGGCAAATGGATCTCTTTCAAAGTTATAAATTTTATTCTAACACCTACTATAGGAAAGGATGGAATGGCTAAAGTTGGTTTTACGCGCGAATTTGTAACTGCCGGGCTTAAAAGATCCGATTACACTTTGTTAGAAATTCAAAGTATAAATGCCTTCAATAGCAAATATTCGCTACATTTTTACGAGCATATCATTAGCCATATTCAAAATTTTGCAAATTCCGCCTCAAGCAATGATTTTTATATTGAGCGCATAGAACTAGATGTCAAGGAGCTTTCGGCCATATTTGAATTTGACCTTGAAAAAAAAGAGTTACCGGATGGCTTTAAAAAATTCCTAACGAAAAGCATAATGTTTAATAAAATCGTTCTACCCGAGCTAAAAGGCGTTTTAAACTTCGAGGATGTCGAAATTTTTTCAAAAGATATGCGAATAGCGTTTAAGGGGTTTGCGTCTGATTTTGTGGAGAAATTTAAAACCAGGAGCGAAACCGATATGGAACTAGCGCTGCGCTCGTTTAGTGAAAGTAATAAATTCCTTGAGCTTAACGGCGCACCGGAGGTTGAGATCTTTGATAAAAAGAAGCTAACCAGCGAAGTGCACTACAAGGTAAAAAAGATAGCAGAGTATGAGAGCTATCTAAAATTTATGCAAGAGTTAAGAAAATACTATGCCAACAGATCTTTGTTTTTCGGCCAAGACAAAACGAAAATAGCTAAAATTTTAGGTTTAGAAGAGGAGAGCTGCGATATAGTCATCACTAGCACGGGCAAATTTGTAGACAGGGAGAATAATTTTAGAAAATTTTTTCCTAGTAGAAGATTTGCTAAAGTGATTAGGCTGCTGTTTTCAAATGGGGGATATGAACGCATCATGAAAGAAATCGGGATCATAAAGCAGCGAA
>CALHQN010000244.1 GCA_938036585.1 uncultured Campylobacter sp. | reverse complement strand
GGCGCGGGCGGAATATTCATTACAATTTCTATCTAGAAAAAACGAAATTTAACTAAATCTCGCTATAATCGCGGACGTTATTTTATAAAATTTGGAAAAAAGTATGAGAAATTTTAAAATAATATTTTTGACGATTTTGCTGGGCTTCTTTTTTGCGGGCTGCACCGCATTCAAAAGCTCTAAAGGTGCCGATGATTCGGCTATCTCCGAGATTGATCACGTAAAATATCCAAACGCCTATTTGGAGCGCATAGCCGGCGAAAGCGTCGCCGATCTGCTCTCCAGGCGCATCGTGAAGAAAAAAAGCGGCAGATTTAGCATCGTAGGCATCGAGCCTTTGGATAGCACAAATACCGGCGGCGTAGATACGGCGTTTTTGAGCAAAAAAATTAGAATTTCGCTGCTGCATTCGGGCAAAGCTGTCGTCACCGACGCTCCGAGCAAAGATGAGCTAATCTTCAGCAACGACGGCTTTAGGCGCACCGATCACACCGTAGGAACGGGCTCGATTTATGAGCCGGATTATATTTTAATCGGCAAAATTTCACCGGCCTCGGAGCAAAATCCGCCGTCCGCAAAAAGTAAAAAAGCCTTGGCACAGGCGGACGATGCCCTATTTTTAGAGCTTTTCTTGATCGATACGCAGAACAACAAGAGCGTGTGGAAATATAAAAAAGCGCTTCAAAAGCAAATTTAAGGAATTTTTCGCTAAACTCACGGTTCATTTTTTTGAAAGGCGGTGAGGAAAGTGCCTGGAGTAAAGGTATATCCGAACGAATCATTTGACGAAGCTTACAGACGCTTTAAAAAGCAGACCGATCGTAACCTAGTCGTTACCGAGGTTCGCGCGAGACGATTTTTTGAGCCAATGACGGAAGTCCGCAAAAAGCAAAAAATTTCAGCTCGCAAAAAGATGCTTAAACGTCTTTACACGCTACGTCGCTACGAGTCACGCTTGTAGCAGTCTGCGCGGATTTGTAAATTTTAAATTTGCAAATCTGCGCGAAATTTTATCTCACATCTTTTTAAATTTACAGCCCGCTTGAAATTTTACCCACTCCGCTAAGGCTAAATTCCGCTCTAAATTTTAAAATTTACCTCTTAAATTTACGCGCCTCCGTGCGGCGTCCGCTTTGCACGACTCCAGCGCGCCGCTAAATTTTGAAATTTATTTTTACCTATTAGTTTTTTAGATATACTTCTGCATAAATTTCAAGGAGCGAATATGGATTTAAACGACTACCTGCACACCAGAGATCAGCAGCCCGTAAACCCGCAAGAAAAAGAGATCGCGCTCATTAAATATACTTTCATCGCAGCCTGCGCGCTTAAAGCGCTCGCAGAGCTAGCGCTGCTTGCGACGGGTACCTACGGCGGCTTGGGCGTGCTGCTAAGCACCGCGGCGCTCGTGCTTTTTATCTTTAGCGTATACAACGCCGCTGGGCTCTGCGCGAGCAAAAGCCTCTTTCGCAACGCCGTAATCGGCTTTGCGGCGATATTCGCGGGCGTTTTATTATTCATATTTTTAGCGGGCGGCATCATCGCTCACATACTGCTTGCGCTCGGGCTTCTCGCGTCGTTTGCGTTTTTCTTCAGATTTTACCAAGAGCTTGGCGACAGCAGCGCCGTTTCGCTGTTTTTCTACTGCTTCGTTTCGCTCGTACTTTCCGCGCTTGCCACCGCCTTTTTGGCGCGATTTTCCGTGCCCGCCGCGGCCTTGATAAATCTCGCCGCCCTGGTGCTCACCGCCTACGCGATGTTTAGCGTGACAAATTTCGCCCACTCCTACCGCGACTACGGACTGCGCGGCAAATTTTAAGACACAAAAAGGCGCCGATACGAAAGAAGCGAGCTCGCGATGAAATTTAAAGATAAAATTTTAAAATTTCATCGCCGTAGACCCTCTGCGCGGATAAATTTAAATCTAAATTTTAAAATTTAAAGGGGCGAGTCGTGGTTAAATTTAAAAATTTCCTTTGCGTTATCTTCTGCGCTATGCTCTTTTGCGGTGCGCCATACAGCGCTGGCGGCGCAAACTTTGCGTCCAATAGCCCGAGTAAAATTTCAAAAGCGGATCCCGCAGACGTAAATTTAAACGCATCTGCGCAAGCAAACGCGCGCACAAGAGCAAATCATGGCAAAATTTCAAATCAAAATTCCAAAGAGGACTTCATCTGGGGCGTTACGATCGACGACGGCTGGTACGAGGACGCGCAAGATGCCTCGGGCGCGAAGCTGCAGAGCATCGTACGCGCCCTGCAAGCCCTACCCGCAAAGCCCACCGTGCGCGTCGTGATGTCAAAAGAGATCGCTCCGCGCGAATATGAGCCCCTTTTTAAGCGGCTTAGCGAGGTTTCGTACGTAATGGCCTGCCCCGTGGACTCCTACGAGATGAGCTCGTACAAAAGCGTGAAAAGCTACGAAAAGAGGTTTGCGGACGCCTTCGCCGCTCTCGCGCCCTACGTCGCGATCTGGGAGATCGGCAACGAAATAAACGGCGAGGGCTGGCTGGGGGACGATGCGAATTTCATCGCCGCCAAGATGATCGCGGCCTTCGAGATCATCCACAAAAAGGGCGCCAAGACGGCGCTGACGGCGTATTATGCGCCGAGCGGAGCGCAGAAAACACAGATGCGTGAGTGGCTGCGAAAATTCGTGCCGCAGGATATGAAAGATGGGCTGGATTATCTTTTCGTAAGTTACTATGAGGACGACAACGAGGGTTTTGCGCCTGATTGGAGCAAAATTTTTACCGATCTGCAAAGCGCCTTCCCCGCTTCGAAGCTCGGTATCGGCGAGTGCGGAAACACGGCGTCGGACGCTACGCAAGCGAGCAGAAAGGCAATGATGAGGCGGTATTATATGATGCCGCGCTACACGAAAAACTACGTGGGCGGGTATTTTTGGTGGTATTTCGTGCAAGACTGCGCCAGCGGCGCCGAATCCAGCGCTTCAAACGGCAAAAATCGCGGCGCGCGCAACAAAGTAGAAGCCGCGGACGAACTGCTAAAAAGCCTTAGTGAAGCAATAGGCGAAGCGTACAGATAATGTACGGAGGATTTCAAATTTAAAGCGAAATTTTATGCTTTTT
>CALHQN010000243.1 GCA_938036585.1 uncultured Campylobacter sp. | reverse complement strand
CTTTTTTAAATTCTTCGAAGCTTATGAGCCAGTGAGCATCCGATTTGTCAGAGTGTTTGTTTTCGAGTACGTCGCCCTCTTTCATACCCAGATATGCTAAGGTAACGCCCTCGGATTTGCTTAAAATTTTGGATTTTTGCTTAGCTGCGGTGTCAAGCTCGGTTTCGCGGTATTTTTTATGATTGATATCTTCTCGTAGGCCATAACCGATATCTACTGGACCGGTAGCGAACACGCAGTGCTCTTTAATAAATTTCTCATCTATCATATCCGGGTGATTGTAGACGATCTCTCTTGCGATGTAGTTCCATATCGCCAAATCGGTATTCGGACGGAATATAATTTCGATGTCGGCGATGTTTGAAGTGCGAGTAGTGAAAGTGGATAAATTTATTACTTTTACGCGATCCGGGTGGCGAAGCTTGTGGTCGGAGACGCGAGACCAAAGAATCGGGTGCATCTCAGCCATATTTGCGCCCCAAGCAATTACGGTATCGGTTAGCTCGATGTCGTCGAAAACGCCCGCAGGCTCGTCGATACCGAAGGTTTGCATAAAGCCTACGACAGCGCTGGCCATGCACTGGCGAGCATTAGGATCGAGATTATTGGAGCGAAAGCCCGCTTTTACTAGCTTTGCTGCGGCGTAACCTTCCGGGATCGTGTATTGACCGCTACCAAGTACGGCAAAGCCCTCGGGACCGCCTTCGTTATAGGCTCGCCTAAAATGCTTCTCCATTTCGTCGAACGCTCGTTGCCAGCTGATCTCGATAAATTTTCCCTTTTTGTCGAATTCGCCTTTGGAATTTACGCGTAAAAGAGGCTTGGTAATGCGATCTGCGCCGTACATGATCTTGGCGTTGAAATAGCCTTTGATGCAGTTTAGACCGCGATTTACGGGTGCTAACGGATCGCCTTTGACTGCTACGATTTTGCCGTCTTTGGTGGCTACCATAATGCCGCAGCCGGTGCCGCAGAAGCGACAGGCCGCCTTGTCCCAACGCCAGCCTTTTTCGGCTTCGTC
>CALHQN010000242.1 GCA_938036585.1 uncultured Campylobacter sp. | reverse complement strand
ACTGAGTACCGAGCTCATAACGGAAAGCTTTATAAAAACGGTAAAGTGTTAGGCAAATATCTTACGGCACCGGGACTTGGTATGCACATTTATACTGATGAAATGGGAAATGGTTATATAGATCCCAGTGCGATAAAAGAACATAATTCTAAAAAAATTACGGAGATAATATTCGTTCCGAACGAATTTATTAAAGTGATCTCTTATAGCCATAATGACGGCGTTTGTAAAGCATTGTCCGCAGGAAAATATGTACATATAAAGGAGTATATTACTATGTATTCACGAGGCGAGCCGATCGTGGCATATAGTTATGATGTTTTGATGTCAAGAAAAGGAATGGGGAAAATTTCATCCAGGTATGATTTCGTTAATGAAAAGTTATCTTATGTGGATAAAAAAATTTTAGAAAAACTAAATTCGACAGTAGCAGATCATGTGCAAGCATCCGTCGTGCTTAGCGGTGCTACGCTTCTTGGTCTGCTTTGTAGAGAAAAGTCTAAAAGGTTGGATTAAATTTGAGGAGTGATAAATGAAAAATTTTATAATTTTTGCCGTTTTGGCGGCACTGCTTGGAGGATGTGCAGTATCGCGCCCGGCTAAGAGCGATAAGGAGTTTAAATTTTACGACGGCAACAAAACCGTGATCTATAAATTTGCGGGCGAGGATCTGTATGAAAACGGCAGAAACTTGGGCGTGTATTCTATGGATAGAAGCGAGTTTAGGATGCTTGTGCTCGATGAAGCGGGCAAGTCTTACGGCAATAACTATAAGTCCGCGCTGAATGCCAAGCGGATAAAATTTTATCTTTTTAACGACGAAAGGGCAATGGTATTTAGTATTTGGCACAAAGATGGGATTTGCAGCGTCTATAATGCAGGCAGATACGTAAATTTCGACTATACTTCAAATATGTTTAAAGACGGCGATTGGCTTTATGCGGACGGCAAAATTTCAAAAAGCGAGAGCTCGGTGCAAAATATGAGTTCAAAAACGTTGAGCGCATATAAAAATATGAATTTTGAAAAAGCGATCGATCGTAAAGATACGAAATATATTGCGGAGGAGTTGGCTGTGGCTGGATTTTTCAAAAAGACGATCGATGGCCTTAAAACCATGGTTTTAGACGATTTTTGCAGATAAGCTTCGAGGGAGTTATGGATAAAATTAAAATTTTGGCGCTGCTTGCGGCGGCGGTACTGCTGCTTACGGGCTGCATGAAGGTAAAATATTCGCAAGCCGAGTTGTATCCGGAAAATTCCGTGATGATGAGCTATGACGGGCAGACCGCCACCGAGTATAAAATTTCAGGCGGCGTGCTTTTTAAAGATGACGCGATCTTAGGAAAATACGAAGAGGCGGGCTCCAATCTCTATCTATTTACGGACGAAAGAGGAGTCGGCGTAGCTAAGGATCAAATTTCGCAGCGAGGTCTAAATAAATTTACGATCTACGTTTTTACGCCCAATAAAGAGCTACGAATCGCCGAGTATTCCGCGAGCGGCGGCGTTTGTAAGGCCTTTGCGGAGGGCAAATTCGTAAGCCTAAAAGAGCACTTTAGCGGCTACGCTTCCTCCGCGCCGCTTTATTCATACTCGTTTTCGGCTTCGGTGTCGCAAAGCGCCAGCGCAAACGTGATCTCACGCTACGAATACGTGGGCTCAAGACTAAAAAATAGTAGGGCATTCTTGCAAAGCCCGCATACGGCTCTAGGCAATACGGTGAAAGAGAGCATCGAGTGGCACCGGGACAAATTGCGCGATATTTGTAAGATAAAATTTTAAAAACCAAACCAACACGAAAGGAAAAACATGGGATTTTTATCCAAAGACGAAGAGCCGCATAGGCAGGGCGGCAAAAAGGCGGCGAAGCAACCGCCGATCTTGATGCGACAAACGCAGGAGGTGATCACTAACGTTGAGAAGTATCTAGGCGCGCCGATGATTACGTACTTCAATTCGGGCGCGGGCAGCGTCTGCGGCAACGACGCGATCAGTATCAACGACCACCTCAAGGGCAAGCATTTCGAAAAGCTCTACCTTTATATCAAAAGCGACGGCGGCAGCGGCATCGCATCGCTCAAGATCGTCTCGATCCTGCGTAATCACTGCGACGAGCTGATCGCGCTGGTGCCGGCAAACTGTGCCTCGGCGGCTACGATGATGGCGCTTGGGGCGAATAAAATTTTAATGGGGCCGCTAGGATACCTCACGTCGGTCGATACCTCGCTGCGCCACGAGCTTTCGCCCGTTACGAACACCAACGATCTAGCCAACGTCTCGATGGACGAGCTAAGCCGCGTGGTGAAGCTTTGGAAAAATAACGAGCGCCCCAACGACGAGAACCCGTACAAGGAGCTTTATAAATATATCCATCCGCTCGTTTTCGGCGCCGTCGATCGCGCAAGCAGCCTGTCGCTTAAAATTTGCCGCGAAATTCTGCGCTACCACTTCGAAGATGAGCAAAAGATCGCCTTTATCAGCGACAAGCTAAACAGCGGCTATCCGTCGCACGACTATCCGATCTTATTCAGAGAGGCTAACGAGCTTGGGCTTCAGGTCGAGAAGATGGATACGCGCCTAAGCGAGATGCTTCAAATTTTAAACGAGCTCTACGCCGAGATGGGGCAGCGCACCTTCACCGACTTCGACGAGAACAACTACCATGACAACAACATCGCCAACATCATCGAAATTTTGGGATGTCAGATCTACTATCAGATCGATAAGGATTGGTTTTACCGCGAGGAGGAGAAGCGCTGGATCGTGCTAAACGATGAGAGCTCGTGGCGCAAAAACGAACTCGACGGCAAAAATATCAAAAACAGCATCTATTATATTTAGCGCGGTTTTGGATCTCGCGCCGCTTTAAATTTACGGCTTGTAAAATT
>CALHQN010000241.1 GCA_938036585.1 uncultured Campylobacter sp. | reverse complement strand
TTCGCCGCCGATGCAGGCGAAAAGTAAAATCGGCGCTAATTTATTCGGCAAGCGCGACAATCGAACATTAGCGGCTTTGTCTTTTTAGTGTCGATAGTAGGCGCAAATTTAAAGAGAAATTTTAAGTTCGTTCTTGTTCTTTAAGGCGACGGAATTTGGAAATTTAAATTTGCGTCGCAAGGGCGGCTTTGCAGGCAAATTTAAAATTTACACCCAGTTTCATTCAAAAATTTTAACCCGCGCATAGACTTAAAATTTGCGCCGCGCCACTATAAAATCCTCTCTATTTCATTACTGCAAATTTCATTGACCTGCTCACCCTCGCTATTTCGCAAGATAACCTCGTAGTCCGTGATTTCGCGACCTTTGTTATACCCTTTAAAATATCTGAATTTAGATAAAACTATTTTAAAAGATTTCACGTCGTCTAAAGTGTATTTATCGCCGAGCTTGACGTAGTTAAAATTCTCGCTAGAAAGCGTCGAAAAATCGCTAAATTTTTGCTTTAAATTTAGCGTATAGATCGTCGTATGCGGGGCGTCGTTATCGCAGCGGCTAAATTTATCCTCGCCAAAGGTAAGCGCGAGGCAAATTTCATCCCCGCAGATTGCCTTTATATCTTTGGCGCGGCTGTTTATACGGATGGTTTGGCGCCAACCCTCGCCCTCTATCTCAAAGACGTTGCGAGCGAGCTTTTTAGCTATTTCATCTCCGACATAGCCTCTGGCTTCTGGTTTATCAGCCCAACCGAGCCCAGAGTAGTTCGGTTTTTGCGGAAAATCCGCAAGCGGAGTTTGAAGCTCGCTTATGGCATTTAAATTTTCTTCGGTGCCTTGCGGAGCCGCAAAAGAGGTGCCTCTCATAGAGTGTAGATTAAAGAAACCGATAAATTTTCTGACAACTTTATATGCAGTTTGAGAAAATATCTTGGCTTCGTTTTCAAAAAGCGAAATATCGTAGATACCATATCTGTAATATCCAAGCTCTCTTTTCACCCAATCTAAATCCGGCGAGCGGTCGATCTCGTCGTATCCATAGTAGAACCCCGGCATATCTTTTTGTAGCAAAAAGTCGTCGCGATCGTCATCTTTGTATCTAAGCCAAACGCCGAATTCGTCCTTGATATATAGATAATCAAACTCCGCGCCCTTCGCAAAATCGCCTTTGCCTAACCAAAATACGGGTCTTTTTTCTAAGGGCGGCATAGCGGCGACTGGAGGTAAGCTTTGCAGCTCTTTTTCAAATTTTTCATCGATATAATCGCAAGCGCTAGTGGGCATACTAGGATCGCAACCCTCGGGCGTATCGAATGAAAAAAGCAATTTTATAATCACGAGCATATACAGTACAAAAAGTACGCAGGCAACGCCTATAGCCAAGGCGGTAATTTTTAAAATTCTTTTAAAATTTTTCATATCTAAATTTTACCTCGTTTAGCCTAAAAAGCGTAAAATTTCGCTTTAAATTTTTTAAATCTCCGCGCATTATCTGTGCCTCGTCTGCCGCTTTGCTAAGGCTTTTTAGCGGCTTGCCTTTCTTTTGCCTCTTAGTAAGATGACTTCGTAGTCCACAGGCTCGCACCGCTTGTCGTATCCGTCTAAATTTTAAATTTCGATAAGATCGCTTTTAAAGATTTTATCTCATCTATCGGTTTGCAAATTTAAACTAAAACGTAAACGTCCTGTCGCACTCGCAAACCCAGGTCGCAAGTATATCCATGCTGCCTTTTATTTCGTCGCTAAAGTAGGGCTATCCTGCGTGCAAGCCGCATCTGCTTTGACAGCTGCCGCATACTTTTAGCGCCACGCCGCCGCGATATAGCTCCTTTAGTTTGGCGAGCAGATCGATGTCGTAATTCTCGGGCTTTTCGGTGCTATCTCTTACGAGATCGACCGCGTCATTCATAAGAAAAATTCTTATCTCCTCGCCTTTTTTATGCAGGCTGTCGGCTAGCCTCAATGCGTTGTAGGCGTTGTCCGAGCCGTTATACGGCTGATTTGCCAGGATCAGTAGGATTTTCATTTTGCGCCCTTTCGTTTAAAATTATATTGAAAAGAATTCTATATCAAAGCGGGTTTGCATTGCCTTAAATTTAAGCTCTCGGATTGGAATGTCTAAATTTGATCTTTATAAATTTAATTTTTCTCGCTACGAGCCAAATTTATAGCATCGATTAGGCTTTGCAGCAGC
>CALHQN010000240.1 GCA_938036585.1 uncultured Campylobacter sp. | reverse complement strand
CGTTTGAGTTTAACGGGATCAAATTTTTCTTGTTTGCGGGAGCGGCGGGTTTTGCTATCTTATGCGTTTTTATAGGTATCGTGGGCTTTTATACGGCAAAAGCGATGTGGCGCGGCGAAATTTGCGTGCCTGAGGAGTAAAATTTCATGCGAGCTCGGTTAAAAATTTTGACGGACGCAGGGCAAAGCGGGCTAGAACGCCGGCGGACAGTAGGGTAAAATTTGCGTATCGAAGGATAAAATTTACACGAAGCCTTAAATTTGGAATTACGATAAATCTTAACCGAGCGAAATTCTATCATTGCAGAAAGTTCGTTTAAATTTAAACTTGCCATGTGTTTTAGAGTTTAAATTTATGCGTCCCCGCGGCAAAGAAGCATAATGCGGAGACGCAATATTTACGATCGAAGCGACGCTAGGTCTCACGCCGCACCGCTAAAATCAGATCTCGTATCGATAAATTTTGCCGAAATTTTCATCCAGAGTGTAGCTAAACTCGCCGCCCGCGTAGTAGATCATCACGCCGTCGTCAAGCTCGAAGCGCTGATAGACGCGCAGCACGACCTCGTTTTCGCTGATGCCCTGGACGTGGATAAAAATATCGCTCTTCCTGCCCGCGGTCATCGCCATTTGATAGAGCTGATTAAATAGCGCGTATTCGGCGCCTTTCTCGGGGTCTTCTTGGGATAAAAAGCTCTCCAGTACGCCCAGCATCTCCGCGCGAAATTCCGTCCTGGCGCGCGCATAGGCGTTTTGGATATTTTCGATCTGGTTGGTATCGAGTAAATTTAAAAGCGAATGTTTGCCCACGTAAAGCGTTGCGCTCGATGTGATTTTGCCGTCCTTGTCGGTCACTAGTCGCAGAGCTTTCTCTACGCGCCACAAAGCCTCTTTTAGTTCGAGCCCGCTTTCAATTTCAATTTTCATCATAGATCCTTTATCAAGAATGCGGAATTTTAGCGTTAAATTTTAAATTTTAAAGACAAACTTCGCGATCAGATACGCCATATACAGCATCAAAACTCCCACGAGCGCGTCGATTATGCGCCATGCTCTGCTGCTTGCAAAAAGCTTCGAAAGCGCCCCTGAACCGTAGCCCAAGCCGAAAAACCACGCAAACGATACGAACATAACTCCCGCGTAAAACCACGGCTTTTGCGGATCCGCAATCGTAGCGCCGAGCGAGCCCACGACCACGACGGTGTCTAAATACACGTGCGGGTTTAGAAGCGTCACCGCAAGGGCTTTGGCTACGACGGGCGCTAGCGGGCCATTTGCCGAGTTTTGGATCTTGGCAAAATGTGAGCCTCTGTAGGCGCTAAAAAACGAGCTTAGCGCGTAGCAGAGCAGAAATATGATCCCGCCTATGCTTAAAATTTGGGTAAGAAGCGAGCCTTGCTTAAGAGCGCCGCCGATTAAAAATATCCCTACGGCCGTAAATACGGCATCGCTTAGCGCGCAAACCATGCAAACAGCCGCGACGTGGTTTTTCGCAAGGCCTTGGGAGATGACGAAGATATTTTGCGCGCCGATCGCGACGATGAGCGAGAGCATCAGCGCGGCTCCTTGCAAGAAAATTCCGATCGGCAAGGAGTTCAAGACCGGCCTCTACTTGTTTTTACTTTCGCAGGCGGAGCTTTGCATCGCGGTATCGGCGGCATCAGAGTCAGCCGCTACCGCACTTTCAGGCGCAGCGTCAGATCCATTATCGCCCGCGGAAATTTTAGGCGCGGGATTCTCGGCGCCTGTGAAATTTTCGCCCGCAGTGGCGTCGTTTGAGGAAGCGGCACCATTCGGCGCGGCGGAGTTTTGTTCGTTTAAATTTGAAGTGCCCTTCAAATTCTGCGCGCCGTTTGAATCGGCGGCGCCATTAGAATTTTGCGCGGCGAAATCCTGCGCCACGCCGAAATTCTGCGCGCCTAAATTTTCACCTAAATTTTGTGCGCCGCAGGAATTTTCGCTGGAATTTTGCGAAGCGGAATTTTCATCGCGGAAGTTTTTGGTTTTAAAATTTTTACCGCTACCCGCACTTTTTTTAGAGCCCTTGGCGCCCTTGCGAGTTTTTAAAGCGGCTTGCTCTTCCTCAGAGCTTTGCGAAAGACCCGCTTTCTCGCGCAAAATTTTACTCAGCTCGTAGATCGAAATTTCAAACGAGCCCGGCAGCGTGGCCTCCGTGTCGCTGTAAAATCGC
>CALHQN010000239.1 GCA_938036585.1 uncultured Campylobacter sp. | reverse complement strand
AGTATCAATTTCCTTGATAATTTCCTGTGAATTATTTAGCAAATTAAATTTTTCGGCTAATTTTAAAATAATAAATACTTTAAAATATAATGCCAAATCACTATATGAACCATCTTTTGCTTTTAAAAGATAACTTTTTCTTTGTAAGATATCATTGCCGTATCCACAATCAAGTTTAATATCATCGAGTTTAAAAGCGAGATATCGTTCTACGCACTCTATCTCTTCACTTATTCCTTTGCTTTTGATAGCCTTAATGTTATAACTTATGAACTTTTTAGCGCTATCAATATCAACTATATTTGTTATAATTTTATCTTTTACCTCATCTCTAAAATCATTTAAAATTCTTTCATAATCAATAATTGCCACGAATTTACCTCTATATAGAATTTTATCCATAACTATAGTTAGTTGATGGCGGATTATAATCCAAATATTCTTACGGTTGGTTTAATAATAAGGATTGCACGATAACCGATGAGAAGATGGACGCTATTTACAAGGCTATCGGCGATAATGTTAAGCGTATCAGAACAGCGAAGGGCATTTCACAGCTTTCGCTCGCCTTAGCCATCGGACACAAAGCCGTAGGAACGATCTCAATGGCTGAACTTCATATCAATAAAAAACATTTTAATATCGAGCATTTGATAAAAATAGCAGATGTTTTGGAAGTAGATATTTCGGAATTTTTTGTTTTTGATCCACAACTCTAAATTGATTAAATTTTATTCATCACAAAGCCGCAGAAGCGTCCCGTGACGCCATCTCTGCGGTAGGAAAAATGTCGCTCGCTCTCAAAAGTGCAGCGCGGATCAAATTTAACGTTTCGCACCCCCGCAGCTGCGAGCTCGTCGCGCAGTGCGGCGTTCATATCGAAATGCCCCTGCGTTTTGTAGCACTCAAACTCGCCCAGATCAAGCCCGCCAAGTTCGTAGCTTCGCGCCTTAATATTCGCGCCCACGAATACCTTCAGCTCCGCAGCGACGCAGCCAAAGCGCTCGCTCATCAAATTTATCGCATTGGTGCAGATCCGCCCTATCACGCCCGCACGCCCCGCATGCACCGCAGCGACCACGCCACGCCGCTCGTCCGCGATCAAAACGGGCGAGCAGTCCGCTACCAGCACGCACAGCGCCACGCCGCGCAGATCGGTCACGAGCCCGTCGCAGGGCGGGATTTCATCGCTACCTGCGCGTAAAATTTCAACTTTGTTTGAGTGGATCTGGCGCATAAATTTTAAATTTCGAGGCTCGATGCCGAGCGCGGCGGCTAAAATTTCGCGATTTTTTGCGACGTTTTGCGGATCGTCGCCTACGTGATCTCCTAAATTTAAGCTCGCGTAGGCTCCGCCGCTTACGCCGCCAAGCCGCGTGCTAAAGCCCGCCAGCACGCCGCGTCCGTCCAATACAAACTCAAGATTTTCTCTGCGAATTTCGATTTTAGCCATCACGCGCCGCTTAATACAGGCTCAAAATTTTATCTACCGCGTCCCACGAAAGCCCCTCTTTTTCGCCCTCGGCGCTATCATCGCGCTCCGTGTCCGTACCGCGGACGGGCTGTCCGCCGGCAAAACGTAGCTGGGCAGCGACGTATCGCGCGAGCAGATCGGTTTCGATATTTACGCGGCGCCCGATTTTGTAGGATCCAAAGAGTGTATCTTTGAGCGTGAGCGGGATGATCGTAAGGCGAATGGCGCAGCTTTGCGCTCCGCTTTTTAAATTTGCATCCAAGGAGTTTGGATCGCGAACGGAATTTGAGCCGTTAGAATTTAGCCCGCGCGAGCTTGCGCCGTTAAAATTCGCGCCGCGCAGCTCTTTGTGAGTAAAATTTCCGCCGTCAAGACCTTGGCCGTTAAAATTTCGCCCGTGCGTGCCGCCGCCCTCAAGCACTTCGTTGATCGTTAGGCTCACACCGTCGATCGCTACCGAGCCCTTCGGCGCTAGTAGCGGCGCTATGTGCAGCGGCGCGCGGATAAAAAAATCGACGCCGCTTGCAAGCTTTGAAATTTTATAAATTTCGCCCACAGCATCGACGTGCCCTTGGATCAAATGCCCGTCTATGCGATCTCCAATCCGCATCGCTGGCTCGATATGCACAGAGCCGCGCAGGTTTTGTGCGGCGATGACGCGCGCCGTCTCGCTCGAAAGCTGCACCGTAAATCCGTCCGCAAAAAGCCGCGTCACGCTCAGGCACGCGCCGTTTACCGCGACGCTATCGCCGAGCGCGGGGCGGTATCTCGCGCGCAGTCGCAGCAAATCGCCGCTAAAGCTCGCAACCTGCGCGATCTCTCTGATCAGTCCGTTAAACATTATGAGCCTTTGGAATTTTTACGTGATATTAGCGTAGAATTTTGAAATTTAAGGTTAAGCGAAGCTCGGCGAGCGCGAAGCCCGCCGAATGAAGTTTTGAAATTATTTTTTAGAGACGATGAAATCGGCTAGCGCTTCGATCGATTCGTCGTTAAGTGAAGCGACTTGCCCCTTCATAACGCCCATCATGCCGAATTTTCCCTTGCCCTCGCCCAGAGTGCCGTCTTTGTAACCTTTTAGGCTAGCGATGATATCTTCCTTGCTTAGGGTGTTTAGCGCAGGTACTTTGCCGCCAAGATAAGGCTTCTCGGCGTTAGCTCCATGACAGGCCACGCATTTTTTATACAATGTAGCGCCGTCTGCGGCAAACGCTACCGAACTAAACGCCGCCAACGCAGCGCATGCGATTAAAACTTTTCTCATTTTTCATCCTTTACGATTAAGTTGTGGCGCGCATTATAGTTGAAATTCTTAAATTTGCGTTTAAAAATTTGGATTAATTTCTCGCGAGCGTGAACGCAAAAAACATCTTCCGCAAGCCGCGCGAGGCGGAATTTCAAGAGCCTTGATTAAATTTAAAGCAGGATCGGCAGGCGCAGCTTAAAACATTACGCGAGCTATGAGGCGCTGTGTTTTAGACGGCAGATTTATGGCGGTGAATTTTATTTGATCTGCGAAATTTCGCCTCTTTGCATCTTATAAATTTTATCTGCGGCGCCGAAGTATTTATCATCGTGCGAGATCGCAAAGATCGTATATCCGCGCGATTTCAGCTCGGGCAAAATCCGCTCGTAAAACTCCGCGCGAAACTGCGGATCAAGATCGGCCGCAAACTCATCGAGCATCAAAAATTTTCGCCCGTCCATCAGCACGCTGACGAGCGCCAAACGCTTGCGCTGTCCGCTAGATAGGCTCGTGGTGCTAAATTTAGCCCCCTTTAGCTCAACCTTATCCTGCAAGTGCGTGAGCGCGAGCCACTCGCGCGCGATGTCCGCATCGCCCGTAGCGTAGTCGAAGAGATAAAAATCGCTGAAAACCGCGCTTATGTTGTTGCTGTAGGCGCGCAGATCAGAGGGTTTAAGGGCCGCGCCGTCGGCTAAAATTTCGCCCGCTTGCGGCGTATAAAGGCCCGCTAAGATCATAAAAAGCGTCGATTTTCCGCTGCCGTTTTCGCCGATTAAAAACACCGTCTCGCCCGCATTTAGCTGCAAGCTTACCCCTTTTATGCCGAATTTCCCGCCGGGATACGAAAAGCTCACGTCTTTAAGCTCCAAGCAGTGCCACGGCTGCATTTGCGTAAGCTCGAAGCCCTGCACGAATGGGTCTAAGTTCAGCTCATTGATCTTTGCGTAGGCGATCTTTGCGCGCAACACGCTAGGAAGCGAGAATATGAGCATCATCAAAGGCGCGCGCAAAAAAAGCACCGTAAGCGCGATCGTTACGGCGTTTGCGAGCTCCGCTTTGCCGCCGCTTAGCCCGAAATAAAGCACAAAACCTACGGCGCCGAGCATCATCACGTTCATAAAATTACTCGCAAACGCGCCGTAAACCTCGGCTCGCAGCGAGCTTTGGCGTAAATTTTGCGCGTTGGGCAAAAAGTCGTTTTCGTATAGGCTCTTTGCTTTGGCTAGGCTTAGCGACAGCTCCTTGTGCCCCTCGATCGCCGCGGCGTAGTTTTTATACAAAACGTCCTCATTTTGGCGGTACAGATCGTAATTTTGCATGACTTTTTTCATCAAAAAGCGGTTGAATATCATCAGCGCGCCGATCCAGACGAATAAAAACGCAAACATCATAGGCGCGATGTATAGCACGTAGATACCGCAAAACAGCACGATCATCGCGCCTTGAATGAGCTCTGAGATGCGCATAAAGCCCTCGGTCAGGCGCGAAATATCGCTGGAAAGGGAGGCAAGCAGGTTTGCCTTCGACGCAGCCTCGATGCGCTCGAACTTCGTATCGATGATCTGCTTGATGATCTTGGTGCGCAGATCGAATACGAAGTCGTTTTCCATCTTGCAAAGCATGATGCGACTTAGCACCGAAAGCAGCAAAAATAGCGCCAAGAGCGCGAAAAATAGCGCGATGATCCTGCCGCCTCTTTCGGCGCCGTCAAGTAGATATTTATTGATAAAGCTTAAAATCAAGATCCCCGAGCCGCTGTAAATTGCGTTTAGCGCGAGCATCGCGAGGATTTGCTTAGTATATTTTTTCATCTTTTGCCCCAACAAAATTTGAGCGCAATTGTGGCAAAATTCGCTTGAAAAAACGGTTAAATTTTAAATCCCGTTCTCATTTCGCAAATAAAATTTTACCCGGACTGCGTAAAATTTCATCGCCAATCTGCGCGGGATTGCGCCGTGAACCAGCGCGGGATTTTATCGCAGGGGTCATAAAATTTTATTGCAAGCCTACGGCCTGCATAGCATGCGCTACTGCCTTGCATGCGTGATGATTTATTAGGACTTGTCGAGTGCAATATCCCGATAAATCACATTCTGCCCGCAAGGACTAACACGAGTATCGGCGAAGATTGCGGCGACAGAGAGCTTGCGGCACTTATAAAAAATAGACTTTTAAAGACAAATAATGCTTTACGACCATATCCAAAGCCTACGCCAATATTTACAACTCCGCTAGCGGCAGCATAAAAAGGCCGTTTTTCTGGGCATTAGAATTGTAAGTATTTATTATTTTGGATACCTCTTGATAT
>CALHQN010000238.1 GCA_938036585.1 uncultured Campylobacter sp. | reverse complement strand
GCTTCGTTCATTTTATCTCCCGTACAGCTTGTAAATTTTAAATTTAGCCGCGAGCTATCTTTTTAAAATTTCTAAAATTTCGTTTGGAACGAGCCTGCTGACGTCACCGTCATGGCTAAGAACAGAGCGCACTATAGAGCTTGAGATAAAGGCGTTTTTTAGGCTCGGCATCAAATAAACGGTCTCGAGCTCGTCCCAAAGCGCAGCGTTTGCATAGCCGATCTGTAGCTCGTACTCAAAGTCGCTAACCGCGCGAAGCCCGCGGATAACGAAGCGCACGCCGCAAGATTTAGCAAAATCCACGAGCAGATTATCAAAGCTTTGCACACTTATGCCGCGAAGTCCGCGTGTCGCGACGCGCGCCATCTCTAGTCTGGATTGTAGGCTGAAGTAGGGCTTCTTGCTCTCGTTGAGCGCGACTGCGACGATGACTTCATCAAAAAGCCCTAGCGCGCGCTTGATGACGTCCAGATGGCCGTTCGTGATAGGATCGAAAGTGCCCGGATAGATACATTTTCTTGAGTTTTGCATTATTGCCACCTCTTAAACAGCTCGTTTTGCACGCCTAGCGCGTCGCACCACTTGCCGATTATGAAATTTTTTAAATTTTGCACGCCGCAGTAGCCTGCGATCACGGGCGGAGCAATTATGACGCCGAGCGCGGCTAGCTCGCTCATCTGACGCAGGCTGATCGCAGAAAGCGGCATCTCGCGCACGCCCAAAACCAGCCGTTTATGCTCTTTTAGCGCGACTGCGGCGGCGCGCGTGCTTAAACTGTCGCAAAGCCCGCCGTAAATTTTAGCCAAAGAGCCAATAGAGCAGGGCGCAAAGATCACTGCGTCAATGCCGAATGAGCCCGAAGCGGGCGGCGCGCCCAGATCGGTATCGAGATGAAATTTTACGCTTCTAAATTCCGCGGATTTTAAGACCTCGTCCGCGTCTATGCCGCTTTCGGCGCGCAGGACGCGGCGCGCACCCTGCGTAAGCACGGCGTGGATTTCATGCGGCGAGCTGGCAAGAAATTTAAGCAGATCAAGCCCGATCTCGCAAAAACTCGCGCCGCTTACGCAAACTAAAATTTTCATTTCAAGGCTTTCATATCGAAATTTTGCGGTTTAAAAGCGAGCGGAACGGAAAGAATTTTAAAATTT
>CALHQN010000237.1 GCA_938036585.1 uncultured Campylobacter sp. | reverse complement strand
TAAACGGGTTTCAAGCGGCGCGGATCCCGCTTGCGGCTAAATTTAAAGAAACGAGCAGTTTAAAGTGCCGCCGCTGTATTATTAGAGCGCTTATGCCGTCGAGTTAAATTAAGGCTAAATTTAAAGTCAAATTTAAAGCGCAGACCTCGGTCTGGCGCAGGCTCACCGCAAGGAATGCTTTCAAATTTAGACCCCGCCGCTGCGTTTAAATTTAGCGGTACCTGCCTTTGAATTTCACATCCATTTCACTTTTATAAAGTATAATTCGGCAAATCTTTTTTAAGGAGTATGTAATGAAAAAACTTACTTTGTTTGCGCTTAGCGCGCTATTAGCCGGCACTTTTGCCGTAGCGGCCGATATGAAAGGCGAGATGATGGAGGCGAAAAAAGACGTCAATAGCTCCATGAGCGATATGAAAAGCGATATGAAGGAGATGAAAGACGAGATGAAGGATATGCATAAGGATGCTATGAAAGAGGGCAAGCAGATGAAGGATGAGATGAAAGGCGAAATGAAAAAAGAGATGAAAAAAGGGATGTAGTGAGTAAAATTTTACTCGTAGAGGACGATGAGACGCTTTGCGATCTCATCGGCGAATATCTAAAAGACGCGGGCTTTGACGTGTGCGTTTGCAGCGACGCTCAAAGCGCCGCGGATCTTGCGTACGAGCAAAATTTCGATCTTTTTATCTTTGACGTAAAAATCCCCAAAGGCGACGGATTTTCACTTTTAAAAGACCTACGCAAGAGCGGCGATCGCACCCCTGCGATATTCGCCACGTCGCTAAATACGCTTGATGATCTTGAGGTTGGTTTTAAAAGCGGCTGCGACGACTATCTCAAAAAACCGTATGAACTAAAAGAGCTACTGCTGCGCGTTAATTCGCTCATAAAGCGAAATTTCAGCCATAATTTCGATGATTTTGTAACTATTGACGACGAGTTTAAATTTTATTTTGCAAGCAAAGAGCTACGCAGATCGGGCGTGCCCGTCGCGCTTTCAAACAAAGAGCGCGAGCTGCTGGCGCTTTTTTTACAAAATAAAAACAGACTTTTGAGCAAGGATGAAATTTTCTCCGCGATCTACGCTTTTGACGAAACTCCGAGCGAAGAGGCGCTGCGAACTTACATCAAAAATCTACGCCGCGTCCTAGGCGAATCGCGCATCATAAACCGCCGCAACGCAGGGTATCTGTATGTCTGAAAAGACTGCTTTAACGCTTAAAATTCTATCTTTGTATCTCATTTCAAGCGCGCTGTTTTTGGGATATTTTTTCAAGATAAATTATGAGATGAACGAATCCGCGCTGCTTTCGCAACGCGTTAAAGAGCTAAAAGAGATTAAGATGATGATCTATATGAAAGCAAGCATGGACGGGCTTGGCTCGCTGGCGGACTTCGAGCGTGAAAAGGGCGTGAGCACGTGTATCTTTAAGCCGGACTCGGATGAAATTTACGGCTGCAGCGGCGAGCTCGGCGCTCTTGATAAGGCGAAGTTGAAGGAGGAGTTTGTCCTAAACGGCAAGCTAGGAATTTATGAGAATCTGCAAAATATGGAGGAGCGAAACGCTTTTTCCAAGGCTAAAATCATCCTGCTCGGAAGTAGCGTGCAGGGCGAAATTTTAACGCTTCGTATCAAAACCGTAGCGATGATGGTAGCGCTTTTGGGCATGATTTTAGCCGTGGCGTTTTATCTGGTGCGGCTAGGCACCAAGCCGCTTTACGATAAGATCGACACGCTAAATCGCTTTATCAAGGATAGCACCCACGAGATCAACACTCCGCTTAGCATCATCTCTATGAGCGTCGAGACGATGCGGCACGCTGAGCTTGGGGAATACAACGCCAAACGCATCGCTAATATCGATCTTGCCGCCAAGACGCTTTCGCGCATCTATGAGGATCTGGTGTTTTTGACCTTCGGTATGAAAAAGGAGGGCGAGATTAGCTCGATCGATCTAAAAAGCCTCGTCGCTTCGCGCTGCGAATACTTCGCGCCGTTTATCCAAAAACGCAGACTTACCCTTAAAACCGATCTTTCGGATGCGAGCATGAGCGCGAACGTCTATGAAATTTCGCGCCTGATCGACAATCTGCTAAGCAACGCCGTAAAATACGCAAACGCAGGCGGCTACGTGGATGTACGGCTAAGGCGCGGCGAGCTGGCGATCTCAAACAGCGGTGAGGGGATCGATAGTAAAAAGGGCGGCGAAATTTTCAGGCGCTTTGCGCGCTTTAACTCAAGCGAGGGCGGATTTGGCATCGGGCTTAGCATCGTAAGCGAGGTCTGCAAAAAATACTCCTTTTCTATCTCCTACGATAGCGTGCCGGGCGAGATAACGACCTTCCGCCTTACATGGCGCGAATAAAATTTCAAAATTTAGTGAAATTTTAAAATTTAGAAGCGGTCGCTTGCGGTTTAAATTTAATCGTCGTTTGGTCGCTTAAATTCCGCGCAAAAAGGGTCTAATTGCCGGAGCGTTTAAAATTTAATCGCCCGCTCGCTTTGCGCTCGTAAAATGACCCTAAAAGTTATGGGTGCGGAATGTTATTCGTCCGCGATTTTATAAAATTTTAGCTTTTATTTCTCGATAGATATATCCAGTGGACTATATCGCTAATCGAAATCACGACAAGCATACTCATAAACATCGAGGTGGCTGTGAAAAACGATATCCAGCCAAATAGGCTCTCTCTGCTTTCAAATTTCGGGAATGTCCGACCGCTACCTACTCTGTGTGGGATGCCGTTTACGGCAAAATCGGCGTAGAAATAATTGTTTAATGCCCAGTAAGCGAAAGGTATAGCGAGCAATATCACAAATAGCTGCGTCTTGACGGCGGGAAGCTCTTTTTTGTATAAGAATGTGGCGATCGGACAATACACGCAGCTTAGCACGAAAGCCGTTAAAATAGGTACCCACAATACCGCGACGTAAAATTCCGCAAGCTGCGTGTGCGGGCTTATTTTGCCGATCGCGGCGATGTTTGGAAAAAACTGCTTCATAAATTTAACGAAGTCCGCACATGCCGCGCTTGCGTCTAAAATATTTTCGGGCAGCACGAATACGCTAAGCGCCGTGATCGCAAACAGCGCAAAAACCGCCGCGTAAAGTCGCCCAAAAAATTTAATAAATTTCGTATTTGGATACGGCTGTATGCCCTCCATCTCCGCTTTTATATCCATATTGGCGCCGTTTCTTTTTAAATTTACTCTTTGCCTAAATTTTAAAATTTAGAGTTTTTATTGATCGTATCTACCGTAGCTTCGGCGATCGCAAGCTCCTCGTTGGTCGGTATTACGAGCGTTTGGATCTTACTGCCCGCCGCGCTTAAATTTCTGATCGAGCCGGTATTGTTGTAATTTTTCTTTGGCTCTATTGCGATGCCGATATGAGCGAGCCTCTCGCAGACATTTTCCCTAAAATGCGGCGCATTCTCGCCGATGCCGCCCGCAAAGATCACCGCGTCCACGCGCCCGAGCACGGCGTAATACGCCCCTATCATCTTAACGACGCTGTAAACCAGCATCTCAAACGCGAGCTTTGCGCGCGGCTCTCCGCCCTCCATCTTTTCATAGACCTTTCGCAGATCGCTTGCGCCGCAGATGCCCAGAAGTCCGCTTTTTTTGTTCATTATGGCGTCCATATCCTGCGCGTTGTAGCCCGCGACGCGCTCGATATATGGGATGATAGCGGGATCGATCGAGCCGCATCTGGTGCCCATTATGATCCCCTCAAGCGGCGTTAGCCCCATTGAGGTGTCGATGCACTTGCCGTTTTCTATGGCGCTCACGCTCGAGCCGTTGCCTAGGTGCAGCGTGATAGCGTTAAATTTATCATACTCTATGCCTAAAAATTTTGCCCCCTCTTGCGAGACGAAGCCGTGCGACGTGCCGTGCGCGCCGTAGCGACGAACCTTGTATTTTTCGTAGAATTCATACGGCAGCGCGTACATATACGCATACGGTGGGATGCTTTGATGAAATATCGTATCGAAAACCGCTACGTTTGGAATTTTAGGGGCTATTTTGAGGCAGGATTTGATGCCCGCTAAATTTGCGGGATTGTGTAGTGGCGCAAGCGGCGCAAGCTCGGCGATTTTAGCCATTACGTCCTCATCTACGAGAGCAGGAGCGTCGAAATAATCGGCACCTTGAACGATGCGGTGTCCGATACCGCCCACCTCGGAGAGGTCTTTTATCGCACCGTTTTGCTTTAAAAGATCGATCGCCATCGCAATTGCGGTCTCGTGATCGGGGATATTCTCGCCTTTTACTTCGGCGAACTGCCCGTTAACGCAGTTAAGACGGCCGTTTGCATGCGTCGAGCCGATCTCTTCAATGAGTCCGCTTGCGATGCAGGCGTGGTTTTTTATATCGTAGAATTTAAATTTAACCGAGCTCGAGCCGGAATTTATGACTAGGATATCCATTTAATTATCTCCTGCTTGAATTGCGCTTATTAGGATGGTGTTTACGACGTCTGCAACCTCGCAGCCGCGGCTTAGATCGTTTATCGGCTTTTTTAAGCCCTGCAAAATCGGCCCGATCGCGATAGCGCCTGCGGTGCGCTGGACGGCCTTGTAGCAGATATTTCCGCAGTTAAGATCGGGAAAGATAAATACGTTCGCGCGTCCTGCGACCGCGGAGCCCGGCATTTTTTTCTTAGCAATCGCGGCATCGACCGCGGCGTCGAATTGTAGCGGCCCGTCTATCAAGAGCTCTGGCGCCTTTTCGTGCGCTTTTTGTGTCGCCGTTTTGATAAATTCCACGCTATCGCCGCTGCCACTATCGCCGCTTGAGTAGCTTAGCATCGCTACGCGCGGCTCAAGCCCGAACGCCTTTGCGGTCGCGGCGCTTGAGATCGCGATACCCGCCAGATACTCCGCGCTCGGGCTCGGCGCCACTGCGCAGTCGGCAAAAAGCAGAGCCTGCGTATCTAGGCACATTATAAATGCGCCGCTAACGCTCGCGATACCGGGCTTTGTCTTGATGATCTGAAGTGCGGGGCGGATCGTCTCCGCAGTAGTCGTACTCGCGCCGCTTACCATCGCATCGGCTAGCCCTTCATACACGAGCATCGTACCGAAGTAGGTGCGATCGCGAACGAGATCGCGCGCCTGAGCCTCGCTCATACCCTTCGCCTTGCGAAGCTCATAAAGATCGCGCGCAAATTTTTCCAAGCTCGCATCAGTCTGCGGATCTAAAATTTTAACGCCCGCTAGATCGAGGCCTAGCTTGCTTGCACTTTTTTGCACTTCGTCCTCGCGCCCTAAAATGATCAAATTTGCCGCTCCGCTTTGCTTTATGATCGCAGCCGCGCGCAAAATTCTCTCGTCGTCGCTTTCGGGCAGCACGACGGTTTTAATGTTCGCGTGAGCTTTGGCGTATAGTTCGCTTTCAAATTTCAAAGGGGTTAAAATTTCGCAGCGCGTCGAATTTGCGGCGTCCGTGAAGTAGCTTTTATCTGCAAGGACTTTATCGAGCTCTATTGCGCCGCAAGACTCTGAATCTTCGTCGTGAGATTTCGCGCCGCTTTCGCGGGCGGAATTTTTGCCGCAAAGCCCCGATTTTTTAGAATTTACGCCGCTAGAGCTTAATTTATCCGCAGCAAATAAAATTTTACCTTCATATACGCTGGCGAAATTTACCGCTTTTGCTGCAGCGATTGTTCGCTCGCCGATGCGCGCGGCGATTTCGTTAGGATAAAATCCGCAAACGGGGATATTTAGATCCTTGGCGATTTGTAAATTTAGCTCGCGCATATCTGCTCCCGCCGCGCCGCGAACCAGCACGAAATTACACTGCTTTAGGATCTGCGCAAAGCGCTCTATCGCCGCCTTTCGCACGCGCTCATCCTGCCCGTCCGCTAGCGCTCTTTCAAGCTCGCTTCTGCCAAAAAGAGCATTTTCTCCCGCAATGCAAAGTTGCAAAACGTTGTGAAAGCTCATGGATAAAATTTCGTCTAGTTTTTTTAGCTCGGATTCGTAGGCGGTAGGCTCGTCGCATAGCAGCAAAATTCCGTTCATTGATCGGTCCTTTTAAATAAGATGGGCAATTGTAGCAAAATTTTGCTTGTGTGTTAATCAAAGATTTATAATGGGGGTTTAGAATTCGGCAACTTTCAACAAAGGAGTGGCTATGAAAAATTTAGTGATTTTGGCTCTTTTGGCGAGCCTTGCCTTGGCAAAAATCAATATAAACGAAGCTAGTCGCTACGAGCTGATGACGATCGGCGGACTTGATGCGGGTAGGGCGGATATGCTTATGCAATACCGCCAAAAGCGCGAAATTTCAAGTGTTGATGAGTTAAATAGCATCAATGGCTTTGCGGGCTATGATACCACCAAACTACAACAAAGCTTTGATCTGTCTGCTAGAGCTAATGTTCAGCAACTGGTGAAACCAGATCGCGATATAGTCGTGGTCGAAAAGACCCGCACCCGCACGGTTTACGGAGGCTCTACTTACAGACGCGTGGAAAATTACGGAAACGGCATCACGATTACCGAAACCGGTACTTTTCCGCCTCCTCCTCCACGAGGATATGATAGACGCGGCGGTATGCTGCCACCTCCGCCACCTCCGCCTCCTGGTGGTATGATGCCTCCTCCACCTCCACCACCTCACGGAGGGATAAAACCGCCTCCTCCGCCACCGCCTCCTCGCGATGATTATTCTCGTCAAAGAAGTTCTAGCGGTATGAGCGATAGCGAGATTGGCGGAAGCTCGCGCCGCAATGTTCCGGTGCCTATGCATATGGGAACGATCCGCTCGAAAAGATCCAGCAGCACCACAAGCTCCGGTAACTGCGATCCGCAAAGCGGCGACTGCGTTAGCGTCGGTGTGCAATAGGGTTTTTAAAAATTAATTTTACGCGGGCGGAATTTTATAATCGAGATTCCGCCCGTCCTAAATTTACGGCTAAATTTTAAAATTTCGTAGCGATGGAATTTAAAATTTACGCAGGTATTGCTTCGCGCTACGATAAAATTCCAAAAGATTTTGTAAATTTAATTCAAGCCTCGCATGACAAAATTTCAAGCTAAAGTTCTGCGTTAAAACCGATGCGCCGCGTTTTGTCGTGATAAAACCCTACGCCTTAAAATTTTAAATATGAAAATCCCGTCCGTTTTAAGTTTATGGCTAAATTTTAAAATTTTACTTTTCTACCATCGTTAAATTTAGAAATTTCGCTTCGCCTATTCCGTCATTAAATTTAAAATTTCACTAGATCCATCGCCTTAAATTCGTAAAATTTATATACAAAATAATATAATCACAAAATTATTCCAACGAAACAGGATGGGCGTATGAAAGAAATTAGCGGATCGCAGATGATCGTGGAGGCGTTGCGGCAGGAGGGGGTCGAGGTGGTTTTCGGCTACCCTGGAGGTGCGGCGCTAAACATTTATGATGAAATTTACAAACAAAAATACTTCAGACACATTTTGGTGCGCCACGAGCAGGCCGCGGCGATGGCTGCGGACGGATACGCGCGCGCTAGCGGCAAGGTCGGCGTGGCGTTCGTCACAAGCGGTCCTGGATTTACGAACGCGCTTACGGGGCTTGCTACGGCGTATAGCGATAGTATCCCGATCGTGCTTATCAGCGGGCAGGTGGCGACCTCGCTTATCGGCACCGACGCCTTTCAAGAGATCGATGCGATCGGAATTTCACGCCCTTGCGTCAAGCACAACTATCTGGTAAAAACGATCGAAGAGCTGCCTAGAATTTTAAAAGAGGCCTTTTATATCGCTCGCAGCGGCAGACCGGGGCCCGTGCATGTCGATGTGCCGAAGGACGTGACGGCAAAGTTGGGCGTTTTTGAATATCCTAGCGAAATCAAGATGCAGACTTATAAGCCGAACTATAAGGGCAATTCTAAACAGATCAAAAAAGCCGTTGAGTTAATCGCAAGCTGCAAAAAGCCTATCCTCTACATCGGCGGCGGCGTCATCAGCGCGGGTGCAAGCGAGCTGGTGCGCGAGTTTAGCGAGTTTGCGCAGATCCCGGTCGTTGAAACCCTTATGGCGCTGGGGGCTATGCGAAGCGATGATAAAAACCGCCTCGGCATGGTCGGTATGCACGGTAGCTACGCCGCAAATATGGCGCTTAGCGAGTCGGATCTGATAATCTGCTTGGGCGCGAGATTTGACGATCGCGTCACCGGAAAGCTTAGCGAATTCGGCAAAAACGCAAAGATCATCCACGTCGATATCGATCCTAGCTCGATCTCAAAGATCATAAACGCGGATTATCCGATCGTGGGCGATGTGAAATCGGTGCTAGAGGAGATGCTGCCGCGTATTAAAAACGAGGTCAGCCCTCAAAATTTCGAGCAGTGGCGCGAGCTAATCTGCAAATACGACGAAATTCACCCGCTCAAATTTAACGACAGCGATGAAATTTTAAAGCCGCAGCGGGTTATCCAAAGTACCGCAAAAATCGCGGGTGAGGACGCTATCATCGCTACGGACGTGGGTCAGCATCAGATGTGGGTCGCGCAGTTTTATCCGTTTTGCAAGCCGCGCACTCTGCTAAGTAGCGGAGGGCAGGGCACGATGGGATATGGCCTGCCCGCAGCATTGGGCGCGAAGGCCTATGCGGAAGATAGACCGGTTATAAATTTCAGCGGCGACGGCTCGATTTTGATGAATATCCAAGAGCTGATGACTGCGAGCGCGAGCGGTCTAAACGTCGTAAATATCGTATTAAATAACAATTTCTTAGGCATGGTGCGGCAGTGGCAGAGCCTGTTTTACGGGCAGCGTTTCTCATCGACCGATCTTAGCTCGCAGCCAGATTTTGTAAAAATTGTCGAGGGTTTCGGCGGCGTGGGCTTTAGCGTTAGCACAAAAGCGGAATTTGAAGATGCGCTGAAGCAGGCTCTTGCGAGTAAAAAGGTAAGCGTCATCGAGGCTAAGATCGATCGCTTCGAAAACGTCTGGCCGATGGTGCCCGCAGGCGGCGCGCTTTATAATATGATTTTTGAGCAGGAGTCGTAAAGATGAATAGCATAAGAAGAGTAATATCGGTCGTCGTTACCGACGAGCACGGCGTTTTGTCGCGGATCTCGGGGCTTTTTGCGGGGCGCGGCTATAATATCGACACCCTCACCGTCGCGCCGATCCCAAATACCGGTCTATCGCGCCTTAGCATCGTTACTTCGGGCGATGAGCGCGTCATAGAGCAGATCACTAAGCAGCTTCATAAGCTGATCCCCGTCTACAAGGTCATCGATGATGCAAAATTCGTCGAAAAGGAGATGGTTTTGGTAAAGATCGCGCTGGGTGAAAATTTAGCGGGGCTTGATGCGGTTTTAAAAGCATACAACGGCAGCATCGCAAACAGTGATGACAGCAAGATCGTCATCATGGCGTGCGACGACGCAGACCGCATCGACGGATTTTTAAAGACGATAAAAAAATACAATCCGATAGACGTCGTCCGCGGCGGCAGCGTCGCGCTGGATATGTAAGCGGCGATAAAATTTAATCAAAGGAGCGCAAATGAAATTATCCAAAATTACCGAAATTTTAAATATAGAGCTTAGCGGAGCGGACTCGGAGATCGCCGCGATAAATTCGCTTCAAAACGCAAACGAAAGCGAGCTGAGCTACTGCGATAGCGACAAAAACGAGAAATTTTTATCCGCCACCAAAGCGGCGGCCGTATTGGTAAAGTGCGGCACCGCGGTTCCAAACGGCGTGCGAGCGCTGGAGTGCGAAAACCCGCATCTAGCCTTTGCGATCTTAAGCGCGCATTTCGCTAGACCCCTCATTCGCAAAGGTGCGCCCGCAAAGATCGCTACCAGCGCACAGATCGGGCAGGGCGTGCATATCGGCGTAAATTCCACGATCGGCGAGGATTGCGTCATTTTAAGCGGCGCGTATATCGGTGATGACGTGCATATCGGAGACGGCTGCGTGATCCACGCAAACGCCGTCATCTACAATGACGCGATCATCGGCGAGCGCTGCATAATCCACGCAAACGCCGTCATCGGAAGCGACGGCTTCGGCTACGCGCATACCAAAACGGGCGACCACGTTAAAATTTATCACAACGGCAACGTCGTGCTGCAAGACGAGGTCGAGATCGGCGCGTGCACGACGATCGATCGCGCGGTGTTCGGCTCTACGATCGTTAAGCGCGGCAGCAAGATCGACAATCTCGTTCAGATCGGGCACAACTGCGAGCTTGGGCAAAACTGCCTCATCGTCTCTCAGGTGGGGCTTGCGGGCTCGACGACGCTCGGACGCAACGTTGTGATGGGCGGACAGAGCGGCAGCGGCGGGCACGTAAGCGTGGGCGATTTCGCTCAGATCGCGGCGCGCGGCGGCATAAGCAAGGATCTAACGGGTGGCAAAAACTACGCAGGGCATCCTATAATGGAGCTTAGCGAGTGGTTCAAGCTGCAGGCTAAGATCGTTAGATTTTTTAGAGATAAAAAGCAGGGCTAACCGCTCACGCTTTTTGGCGCGGTTATGATCGCTGCGGCGGTAAATTTTGCCCTCTTATCGGCAAAATTCTGTCCGCGCTATTTTTTTTGCCGTGCAGACGCACGGGAGTGAAATTTTGCCTGGCAAAGATTTTATCCGCACACTCTGTCGCTTTGCAAACGGCGTGATATAAAACGAAAAGGGGTTTACGGCGACAGCGTCCGTATTTGCTTATATCACGAGGTATTAGAATTTAGCGCGCATAAGAATTAAAATTTAATGCAGATGCGTCCGCGCGCTTTTGATTCGCCTTGCCTGCTTATTTGCGGCGCGGACGCTAAATTTAACGGTTTTGCTTGCGCGCAGTATCTTTCAAACGCCGCCAAAGGGGTAAAATGCTAAAAATCGATATGCTAAAATTTCTTCGCTCTGGCGAGTTTGCAGGCGTAGGAAGCGGCTTGAGCTGCGCGCAGATCGCCTCGATGTTCGGCCCTGCGGACGCGAGCTTTAAGAGTGCGGGAGCTGAAATTTTAAGATATGGCGCCTTTGAGTTTCACTTTTTTCGGGGCGAAATTTTTATGATTTTTTCGGATCATTTTAGAAGCGAGCCTCTAAATTTCGGCGGTAGCAGGGCGCAGCAAATCGAAATAGAGCCTTGGATATTATCGGGCTACCCCGCTCCCATCGGTCTTGCGGCGGTAAAAAGCGCTTTAAATCGTGAGAGGATCGAGTATCGCGAGCGCGCAACGGATGATGGTTTGGAGCTAAGTTTAAGCAGCGGCGTTACGCTTGCGTTTGAAAGCTTCAGCGGGTTGGGCAAGCCCCGCGGCTATGAGCTTGCCGCATTTTGGATAAAATTTTAACCGGAAAAGCGGAGGCGAAATCTAGGTAACAAAGTAAAATTTAGCCGAGCGAAAAGAAGCGACAGCTTGGGTAAAATTTGACCGAAAATAGCAAAATTGTGCGCATGAAATTTAACGAGTAAGGATTTAGGCGAAATTTTAATGCAAAACCCGTAATTACCCATAAATCGGTATTATGAGCACTTGTGCATCTATATCGCAGGCTTTGTTTATTCGCGCTGCATGTTTTGTTCATCTATCTCACAAACGTCCTACTGGGTTCATTCTGCGCTAGCTCGAGATATTTTTTAAAATTTCAAAGCAGGATTTGATCAAAATTTCACAAAACTCACTAAAAGCAATCGATCTGGAGGCTAAAAGATCTACAAATAGATCCAAAATTATACGCACTTGATAAAATTTTT
>CALHQN010000236.1 GCA_938036585.1 uncultured Campylobacter sp. | reverse complement strand
CGGCGCGTAAAATTTAAACGAGCTCATAAAATTTAAACAGGCGGCGCGGGCGGTTTTGTGCGAACGCAGTGCGCTTGTTTGTCAAACGGCGCGGTTTGAAATTTAATCAATTGAGCGGCACGTCCGCGGCTTTAATTTTAGCCCGGCGCCTTTAAATTCATGGCGCGCAATGCGGAATTTACCGCGCATAATTTAAATTTATCGCGCTTGTTTAAATTTGTGGTGCGCTTGATGCGCTTTAAATTTTACCGATTTTGCGGCGTGCGCGAGTTGCTGCGCGCCTTAAAATTTTAAAAGGGAAAAAATGAAAAATTTGATTTTAATCTTTTCTGCGTTTTTGCTTGCGGGCTGCTTCGCTACGCCTTCAAAGCCTAAGAATAGCGACGCTTTGAAAATTTTCGACGGCAACCAAACGAAGGTCTATGAGGTGCGCGCAGATCAGGTGTATGAAAACGGCAAGCTGCTGGGCAAATATGAAAAGATAGGTGAGGCGGAGTTCGGCGTCGCGACCGACGGGCAGGGCGGCTCCTACGCCTACACCGACGATAGCGCGGTTAAAAGCAAAAATCTAAAGAGCTACAACAAATATCTTTTCGATCCAAGAAGCGGCGTGAAGGCGGTGAAGCTTTACCACGAGGGCGGCATTTGCGAGGCTTACAGATCGGGCTATTTGGTGGATATTACGATTTATCGAAGCGTTTACGACGGCGAGGCGTTCGTCAAATCCTATAGCGCCAAGGTCTATATTTCGAACTCGCGCGCACTAAGCAGCGATGAAAAATATGAATATCTAAGCCCCGCGCTTGCAAAAAATATGAGTGAGCAGCAGCGACAAACGGCGCTAATGGAGCTCGTGGGCGACGACGTGGCCGCGCTTATGGATGAGCTGGGAAACAAAATGTGCAGGTAAATTTAAAATTTTAAAAACGGCAAAAGCAAGCGCCGACCTGGCTCGGTGATAAAAGCTGCGCCGTTAAATTTTAAATTTAGCCGGTTCGCGCAGGCCCTTGCGGCTAAATTTGCGCTGCGGTTTAAATTTACGTTTTGCGTCGCGGCTTTTAATTTAGCCTTTGTAAGCGGCGCAAAATTTTAAAATTTACGTCCGCGCGAGCAAAGAGGCGGCATTTGAAAAGCAAATTTAAAATTTGCGCGCAGTAAATGCGGTAAATTTAATAAATTTCGCTTTGCCGATCCCGCTTCATAAATTAGGCAAAATTTTAAAATTTAAAGGATTTTTCGCGATGAAATTTTTTATCTCGTCTCTGTTTTTGGCTCTGTCGCTGCTCGGCTGCGCGGGCAAAAACTCGCCCGAAACCGATAAAACCTACGTTCTTTCAAGCGAGCTTGGGGATACGAAATACGCTTTTTACGGCGGAAATCTCTACGAAAACGGTGCGATTTTAGGCCCTTACGAAACGCGAGGCGATGCGAAGCTTGCGATTTTAGGCGGTAACGGCGCAAATTTAGACAAAAACGCAAAGCTCATAAAACTATATTTTTTCGAGCGCAGATACGGCGCGATCTACGCCGTAAGCCACAAAAACGGGGCCTGCGCCGAGTATAATAAGGGAAATTTCGTAGATTTTCAAATTTTATTTAATATTTTTCAAAGCAAAGAGTGGTTTAATTATAGCGGCGGTATCTCTGCGGGCGGCGAGAGGCTAAAAGAGCTGAGTTCGGCGCGTATGGCGAAATTTAACGGCGCAAAGCTCGGCGCAGCAGATGAAAAGACGAGGCGCGAGTATCAAAAGGCTCGCCGTGAGGCAATTTTGTATTTTCAGCTTAATGCAAACGACATGCGCGAGCTGATTTTTAAAAAATTATGCGAATAAATTAAAAGGAGAAAAGATGAGAGCGTTAATCAGCGTAAGCGATAAAGAGGGCGTCGTAGAGTTTGCGTGCGGGCTACAGAGGCTCGGATTTGAAATTTTAAGCACGGGCGGCACGTTTAAGCTTCTGCGCGAAAACGGCGCCTCGGCGCTCGAGGTTAGCGAATACTTGGGCTCGCCCGAGATGTTTGAGGGGCGGGTTAAGACCCTGCATCCAAAGATCCACGGCGGAATTTTATATAAGCGAAACGACGCAAATCACGCCAGCCAAGCCGCGCAGTACGACATCGGCGGCATCGATCTCGTGTGCGTAAATTTATATCCTTTTAAAGCGACCGTAGCTCGCACCGACGATTTTTCCGAGATTATCGAAAATATCGACATCGGTGGCCCAGCTATGGTAAGAAGTGCAGCTAAAAATTTTAAAGACGTGCTTATCGTTACAAGCGTGCTTGATTATGATGAAATTTTAAAGCGCCTAAGAGAGAAAAGCGATGATTTTGAGTTTAGAAGATCGCTGATGATAAAGGCATTCGAGCACACAGCAGCTTATGATAGCATGATCGCAAACTATATGAATGATAGATTTAATGGCGGTTTTGGCGATGCTAGATTTATCGTGGGAAGCAAGGTTTTTGACACGAGATACGGCGAAAATCCACATCAAAAAGGTGCGCTCTATGAGTTTGATTATTTCTTTACAAACAACTTTAGAGCTCTAAAAGGCGAGGCAAGTTTCAATAACATGACCGATATAAATGGCGCATTGATGCTTGCAACTAGCTTTGAGGATGCGCCAGCAGTGGCTATTATCAAGCACGCGAATCCTTGCGGCTTCGCGGTAAAAGATACGTTGCTTGAAAGCTATGTGGCAGCACTTAAGTGCGATCCTATCTCAGCATACGGCGGCGTGGTGGCGATAAATGGCACGCTTGATGAGGAGCTAGCTAAAAAGATAAATGAAATTTACGTTGAAGTAATCATCGCTGCAAATGTTGATGAGGCTGCACTTAAAGTCTTTGAGAGCAAAAAACGTATCAAAATTTTCACTCAAGACAATAAATTTTTAGTTCGCTCAAATGATAAATTTGACTTTAAGCACGTTGATGGTGGATTTGTATTTCAAGAAAGAGACTATGTAAAAGACGAAGAGCTTGAAAATATGAAGCAAATGAGTAAGAAATTTGCAACTGGTAACGAGCTAAAAGATGCTCAGATCGCGTGGAAAGTGGCTGCGCTAACGAAGAGCAACTGC
>CALHQN010000235.1 GCA_938036585.1 uncultured Campylobacter sp. | reverse complement strand
GAATTTGAGCTGAAATCAAGCCGCGGCTTTTGAAATTTCATATTCGCGCCCGATTGCGGTTTTGCCCTAGCGCTCCATTAAAATTTTACTTCGCAAAGCCGGCTCCTCCGCGCTATTGGCAGACGCTCTTTTGCACGATAAGCGTAAAATTTTGTGCCGTTCGCGCGCGAAACGGACGCCGCAAAATTTGCGATTTAGGATAAAATTCTAAAACCTGTGGTAAGATTTCGCAGTTTCGCTTCCGCGCGGAATTTCGTCCAGACACATACGGCGCGCGACTTGTAAGCTCCGATAAATTTGGCGTTTAAAGCAAGCTTGGCTCTTGCAAGTGGGCTAAGTGCGAGCCGGCGCTATCCGGTACAGCAAGGATGAGCGCAGGTGGGCGAGTCGGTTTGCGCCCGAGGCGCGATTTGCTGGGAGTAGGCGAGTTCTCCGCTCTGCCGTAATTTTGCTAAGCAAGCGCGGCGGAGCGGGACAATTTAAATTTTGGATTTTGTATGAACGACGAATTTTACATGGATTTGGCGCTGCGGGCTGCGTGGCGCTATCAGGCCTTAACGCTACCCAACCCCGCCGTGGGCTGCGTACTTCTGGATAAGAGCGGCAGGATTCTTGGCATAGGCGCGCACAAAAAAGCGGGCTTTTTGCACGCCGAGGCAAACGCCGTTTTCGCCGCGCTATGCGATCTGGATGCAAATTTTGCGCAGGATTTTGCCCGCGAATACGCCTGCAAATTCGGCGTTAAATTTCAAAACCTAGAAGCCTTAAAAAGCGCGCTTTTGCAGCCGAGCTTCACTTACGATTTTATCTTAAACCGCCACGGCCGGCTTTTGCGCGGCGCTTGCGCCTACGTCACGCTCGAGCCCTGCGCGCACCGCGGTAAGACCCCGTCTTGCGCCGAGCTTTTAGCGGAGCTTGGACTATCGCGCGTGGTAATCGGCGCGCGCGATACGAATGCGCAGGCTGCGGGCGGCGCGGAAATTTTACGCCGCAGGGGTATAGAGGTGAAATTTGACGTTTGCTCTGCCGCGGCGGCGGAGCTTGCGGAGCCGTTTTATTTGGCGCGCGAGGGCGGCTTTTGCTTCATCAAAATCAACGCCACGCTAAACGGCTCGGTGCATGGGCGGATCGGCAGCGAAAAGCAGCGCGCGTTCGTGCACGAGCTGCGCGGCGTGTGCGACTACGTGGGCGTGGGCGGTCAGACCGTGCGCGCCGATAGGCCGACGCTGGACGTGCGTGCGGCTAAATTTGATGAAATTAGCGCTTTGGCAAACAGTACCGATAGCCTGGCGCCAGATACTCGCGCGGCAGCGAGCGCGCGAAATCCGGACGTATGGATATACTCGCGCCGCGCACTTTCGGATTTCGATGCGAGCATTCCGCTTTTCGGCGTCGCGGCTCGCAAGGTGGAGGTCTCGCCCGCGCTGCCTGCGGATGCGAAAATCACGATGATAGAGGCGGGTGCGATCTCGTTTGACGAGTTCGCGCAGTTTGCAAGCCATGCGCTTATTTTTTACAGCGCGCAGATGAGGGGCGCGGGAAATTTTAGAGCAAATTCCGCGCTACAGCCGCTTTTCATCTCCCGCGCGGGTGATCCGCACCTGGAAGCGAACGAATTCTACGGCTGGTTTAAAATTTTAAAGCAGAACAAAAGATAACAAAATTTTAAAGCTTGCGACTATAAGTATCGAAAGGTAGCGCGCTTAGCTTTATTTGGATTCAAAAACGACAAAGTTTAACCATATTATTACGCCTATAAGCAATAAAATAGATGATAGTGTTTCGTTGGCATTCCAGCGCCTTTTTAGGCTAACGATTTGTAAAAATTTGCCGAGCTCGTAATCGCTTTTGCGAAATGAAAACGCCGTGGAATATGTGCCTATGAATAATATCACGGCGGATAATATCGCTACTAATTTTTTATCCAAATCCAGACCAAATAGCATAAAACCGAATGCTATGATATAAGTAACGGCGGTAAGCGCCAAAATTCCTACCGTCGCAAAGGCGATGAAAAATATAAAATTTAGCTTGCGATCGATGCCTTTGACGTAAAAATCGCTCAAACTGCTGCTGACGTAAAAGGCGAATAGCTCAAGAATCGCCGTCGTAAAAGGCAGGCGAATATCGCCCGGAAATAAAAAATATCCCTTCAAAAGGCTCATAAGATCGATATTTGAAATATTTTCAATATGCCACGAAACAACGTAAAATGAAATCACAAAAATGGCTAAAAAGACGTTACCCAAAAAGAACTTGTAAATTAGGTATTTTATGTTTTTGCGCACCTCGGCTCCCTGAAATTTCGCGAGATTATACGTCAAATTTGCTTTTAACCGGCTCAAATCGGCAAGAAAATTTAATGAGTTAAATTTAGCCAAAATTTTGAGCGTAGTTTAAATTTGCGGTTCGATTTACAGCTCAATTTGTGGCACGGAATTTTAAAATTTAGCGGCACGAATCGCGCTGGGTGTAGACGCAATTTTCACTGCTACTTTTATGCGAGCTTGCAATAAAGCATGAAGCAGGCTATGAGCGCGAGCAGTATCGCTACGACGATGCGGAGCTTAAAATCTACGTTAAAGCTCGCGCCTAGATTTTTCAAAAGCCCGCTTAGCATAAAATCTGAGCGTTTAAATAGCGCGTATGTTATGCACGCAGACAACAAAAATGCGCCGCTGAAAAAGTAAAGCTCGTACCGCAAAAGCAGGAATCCAAACAGCAAACACAAAGAGCCCATCACGATCATTGACGCAAAGCATGCGCAAAATGTTATGAAAAACATAAAATCCAGCTTGCAATCTATGCCCAGAATTTTGTATCTAATCATCCTAAATGCGAAATATCCGCCGAATAAAAAAGCGGGCAAGAGCTTTTGCGCAAACGTGAGAAAATAGGCAAAAATAGGCGAGCGTGGGGTGGAGGCAAAATCGATTTCGATCCCAAGCTCGTTTAAAATAGTAAAAAGCATAAATCCCGCAACGCCGAAGCTTGCATAAGAGATCAAAAGCGAGATGAAAATTATCCGTATGGGGCTTTTGGCTTGGTTCAAGAGCAGTCCTTTAGGTTTTCGAGATTATATAAAATTCCCGCTTTCCTCGCTATAAAATTTAGATGAAATTTTGTTTACTCGCGAGATTTGAAGCGTATGGAATTCTGATTTTGCAGTTAAAATTTGGAGTTAGAATTTAACGGCGGAATTCCGAAGTAAGAATTTTGCGGCGAGAATTCTGCAAAGCGAATTTTGCAATTAAAATTTTAAAATTTAAAATCTCGAAATTCTAAAATTCCGAAATTCCACGGCGCGGGCAAAATTTTAAAATTTAAAAATCGAACCAAATTTCAAATTCCAAATCAAGCTAAATTTCAAAACTATAAGTCGAGCAAAATTCCAAATCCAAAATTTAATGATGATGCCCCAAATGCTCGACATCGCCATTTGATCTTACTTCACAGATGAGCTCGCCGTCGCACTCGTTATCGCTGCTCTCACACTGCAGCGTCGTGTGCGTGATGCCCAGATGCTCCATTTCGTGCGATATTTCGGCC
>CALHQN010000234.1 GCA_938036585.1 uncultured Campylobacter sp. | reverse complement strand
GTAGCCGCAGCTGCGTTGGGCACCGCGGAAGGCAGGACTAAAGCCGCTGCTGAAAATCAAAGCAAAAACCGGACAGAAACCGACGAAGCCTCATCTGCTGGTGCGGCTGCGCTTAGCGACACTGCCGAAGCCAACGAAACCTTCTCGGCTAATGCTTCCGCGCTTGGCGACGCCGCCGCTTCCGGAGCCGCTGCGGGCATGAAAGCAGGCCTTTCCAAGGCTAGCGGGCGCGCGAAAACGAGCAAGATATTTTTTATAGGCGCTACTTTGCTGATGTTTTGCTGCGTGATCTATCTGTTCTCGCCGTTTTTGATGGTGATCGCAATCGGCGTGCTGATGGCGGTGGCGACCTCGGGTCTACACGCTAAAGTGACAAAGCTGTGCCGCGGCAGGCGCACGCTAGCCTCGGTGCTTAGCCTGTTTTTGCTCTGCGCGCTTTTTTTCGTGCCCTTCATCTATGCCGTGATCGAGATCGCTAAAAACGCCGCGAGCTTCGATATGGCGCGCTTAAACGACGCGCTTAGCTACGTTCAGAGCCTAGATATCAGGCTGCCCGGGCCTTTTGAGAAATTTGATACGCAGTTTCGCTCGTTTTTGGCAAACCTTGATGTCGCGGGCCTAGCGAAGCAGATCATCTCCTACCTCTCGGTCGTCGGGAAATCCAGCGCAAAATTTATCGTCGATATGGTGCTTATCATCGTGTTTTGCTTTTTTGCATACCTCTACGGCGATAGTTTCAAGCGCTTTTTTAAAAAAATTCTACCCGTCGAGCCCGCGCAGATCGATTATATCTTTTCCGAGACGGCAAATACGATGAGCGTCGTGTTTTACTCGACCATCTTCAACGCCGTATTGCAGGGCTTTTTGTTTTCGATCATCGCGGGGATCTTCGGCTTTGACGCGCTGCTGATGGGGGTGCTTTTCGCCTTCTGCTCGCTCATCCCTGCAGTCGGCGGTGCGCTCATCTACGTGCCCACCGCGCTATACGTGCTAGCGGGGGGCAGCACCTCGGGCGCGATCGTGATAATGGCGTATTGCGTGATACTGATCTCGACGCTCGCGGACAGCTTCGTAAAGCCGCTCGTGATAAAATTTATCAACTCGCGCCTAGTCGAAAACCCAGCAAACATCAATGAGATGCTGATCTTCTTCTCGATGCTTTCGGGCATCAGCACGTTCGGGTTCTGGGGCGTGATCCTGGGGCCCGCGATTTTAACGCTATTTATCGCGGTGCTAAATTTATACGATTATCTAAAAAAGATAGAATTCGAGTAGGGCTTGCGTCACTGGGCGCTTTTAAATTTATGAAAATGTCGCCCGTAAAGCGCAATGCCAGCAC
>CALHQN010000233.1 GCA_938036585.1 uncultured Campylobacter sp. | reverse complement strand
TGGATCGGTGCCTCTTGCTTCTGCTCGGCTTTAGCAAGCTCCGCTTCGCTAGGCATAGTAAGACCCCCAGTGGTATCGATATCGTCTTTATTGATGACCTTCATTATGATGAGTATGATTAAAAATAAAACCACTACCCCGGCAGCCACCGTAAGACCCTTTTTTAAATTTGCGTTCTTATCGACGTTGCCGCTGTTTATAACTATATCGTCTATGCTGCTCATATCGAAATTTTTATCGTTCATGCTATCTCCTAAGATTATCTATTTTAAAATTTCATCGCGTAAATTCTTAAAATAGATAATTCGGGTAAGCTTACCCGAATTTATTAAATTTAATACATCGCGCGATCGTAGATGATAAAGCGGTGCGCCAAATCCCGCACTTCCTCTTTAACCTGCGCCTGAAGCTTGGAATTTGAGATGTCGCTTAGCATGTCGGCGATTTTATTTCCGATAAACTCAAATTCTTTCTCCTTCATGCCGCGCGCGGTAAGTGCGGGGCTGCCGACGCGGATACCGCTAGTAACGAACGGGCTGCGCGTCTCGCCCGGTACGGTATTTTTATTCGTCGTAATGCCTGCATTTTCAAGCGCCGCGCTAGCGTCCTTGCCGCTAAAATCTCTATTTAAAAAGCTCATTAAAATCAGATGGTTATCGGTGCCGCCGCTAACAAGATCAAAGCCGCGCTTAACCAGCGTCTCGCCCAAAACTCTAGCGTTTGCCTTGACCTGCTTGGCATAGAGCTTCCACTCCGGGCTTAGATTGTGTTTAAAGCCCACCGCCTTAGCGGCGATGACGTGCATTAGCGGGCCGCCCTGGATGCCCGGAAAGATCGCCGAGTTAATCTTTTTGGCAAATTCCTCATCGTTGGTCATTATAATTCCGCCGCGCGGACCGCGAAGCGTCTTGTGCGTGGTCGAGCTTACGACGTGGCAGTGCGGAAACGGATCCGTGTGTTCGCCTGCGACGACGAGCCCTGCGACGTGCGCTACGTCGGCAAAAAGAAACGCGCCCACGCTATCTGCGATCTGTCTAAATTTAGCAAAATCTATCTCGCGCGTATAGGCACTCGCACCGCAAACGATCATCTTCGGCTTTACGATCTGAGCGATCTCAAGCACCTTATCGTAGTTTATGCGGCCGTCGAGCTCCACGCCGTATTCGAAGCTCTCATACATCTTTCCGCTGCTTGAGACCTTTGCGCCGTGCGTCAAATGCCCGCCGTGGCTAAGCGCCATGCCTAAAATTTTATCGCCAGGTTTCAAAAACGCGGCATAAACGCCTTGATTGGCTTGGCTGCCGCTGTTTGGCTGGACGTTTGCAAACTCACAGCCGAAGAGCTTTTTGCAGCGATCAATCGCGATCTGTTCGATCTCGTCTACGAACTCGCAGCCGCCGTAGTAGCGCTTGCCGGGATAGCCCTCGGCGTATTTGTTCGTTAGCACCGAGCCCATCGCCTCCATCACCTCGGGATAGGTAAAATTTTCGCTCGCGATCATCTCCAAATAATCGCACTGACGGGCAAGCTCTTTGTTGGTTAAACTAAAAATTTCATTATCGAATTTTTCTAAATTTGACACGTTCACTCCTTCTCTAAATTTAGCGGCCTCATCGCAGGGAATAAAATCACGTCGCGGATCGACTTTTTATTCAGCAAAATCATCGCCAAGCGATCGATTCCAAGCCCCCAGCCGGTAGTCGGCGGCATCGCGTAGCTAAGCGCGCAGACGTAATCCTCGTCCATCTCGTGCGCTTCGTCGTCGCCTGCATTTTTAGCGTCGATTTGCGCCTTAAATCTAGCGTATTGATCGAGCGGATCGTTCAGCTCGTTAAAGGCGTTTGCAAGTTCCTTGCCCGCGATGTAGAGCTCAAATCTCTCGGCTATCTGCGGATTTTCGTCGCTTCTGCGCGAAAGCGGACTGATCGAGATCGGAAAATCCACGATAAAGGTCGGATTTACGAGCTTAGCCTCTACGTAATTATCAAAAAGTTCGCTCTGCAAGTGGCCTAGATCGAGCTTTTCATTGACTTCAAATTTATCGGCTTTGAGTTTGGCGATGATCTTTTCGCGATCATTTACGATCTGCGACTCGATGCCGCCTATCTGAGTAAGCGCGTCGAGATACTTTACACGCGCAAAAGGCTTTGAAAAATCGATCTCGCGCTCATCGTAGGTTAAAATTTCGCCCAGCCCGAGCCTCTTAAACAGCGCTTTAAATAGCTCCTCGGTTAGGTTCATCGCGTCGCTATAATCATGCCACGCCCAGTAGAATTCTATGCTGGTAAATTCCGGATTGTGCGTCAGATCCATACCCTCGTTGCGGAAGTTTCGATTGATCTCAAAGACCGCCTCCATGCCGCCTACGACGAGGCGCTTAAGATAGAGCTCCGGCGCGATACGCAAGTAGCGATCGACGTCTAGGGCGTTGTGGTGCGTGATGAAGGGCTTAGCGTTCGCGCCGCCTGCGATAGGGTGCATCATCGGCGTTTCGACCTCTAAAAATCCGTGCTTTTCAAAAAAGCTGCGGATCTCGCTCACGATGATCGAGCGCTTGATGAAATCCGCGCGGATCTCGGGGTTCATTATCATATCTAGGTATCTTTGGCGGTAGCGCATCTCGATGTCGGTTAGGCCGTGAAATTTCTCTGGAAGCGGCGAGATCGCCTTAGACGCGAGCGTTATTTTGCTAGCGTGAATCGAAAACTCGCCCGTCTGCGTGACGAAGGCATATCCGCGCACCAAAATTATATCGCCCACTTCAAGATTTTTCTTAAATTTAGCGTAATCCTCCTCGCCGATGCTGTCGCGCGAGTAATAAATTTGAATATTGCCGCTTTGATCCTCTATGTTTGCGAAAGTGGATTTGCCCGCGACGCGCTTTAGCTTTAGCCGTCCGGCGAGGCTTACCTCCTCGCTCGCTTTTTTATCCTCGGTATCTTTTATGAAGCCGAATTTTTCTTTAAACTCGGCTATGCTCATATCTTTTTTTAGAAAGTGCGGATAGGGATTAGCCCCTAAATTCCGAAGTTCCGACGCCTTGTCTATCCTTTGATTTTCTAGCTGGGAGTCGAACAATCTACTTCCTTTTTGCGGCGCATTCCGGGCAAATTCCATACAGCTGCATCATATGCCCCGTAAGCGTAAAACCGTGCTCTTTGGCGACGGCAAGCTGTTTGCGCTCGATAGTCGCGTCTTGAAATTCTATGATCTTGTTGCAGCTTTTGCAGATTAAGTGGTCGTGGTGAGGTTTATTTGCAAGCTCAAATTTTTTGCCCTGCGCGCCGAATGAGATCGACGTCGCCATGCCCGAATCCTCGAGTAAATTTAGGGTGCGATACACCGTCGCTATGCCTACGTTCAGCTCCGGAAATTTTACTTTGATCTCGTTATGAAGCGCCTCGGGCGTGAAGTGTTTGTTGTTGTTATAAAGCGTACGAAGCAAAACCTCGCGCTGCTTGGTATATTTTAGACCGCTGGAGGCGAGAGCTTTTTTAAACTCGATGATTAGAGCGTCAAATTCCAAATTTTCGATTTTTGCGTTCATAACTTAGTCCTTTCAGTAGAATTTATATCGATCGTAATGGTGCCGTTAGATTCTGCGCTTTGCATTTCGCTTTGCGGTGCGGTAGAATTTTGCTCGCCGGTGGAATTGCTCTCGCCGGAAGATAAAATTTCTCCCGCTTTCGAGCCAATAGAATCGAGGCCTTGTTTGACCTTCGGATCGTCTTTGAAATCCAATATCCAATTTCCGATCTTTAAAAATATCGGCGCAGTTTTGCTGCTCTCAA
>CALHQN010000232.1 GCA_938036585.1 uncultured Campylobacter sp. | reverse complement strand
CCCCAATGAGCAACGAGTATCGTGACGATGGCGTGCTGGACGGAAGGAGAGGTGGTTGGACTTGGCACGGAGATCAGGGTTTGTATAATTTCACCACTATAAAAAACTTTCCGTCTGACGAATTAAACCAAAAGCCGATAGTTAGATTCGGCGGTGCGGGCACATACGTCTTTGGAGACTACGCCGTGACCGGAAAGCCGGTGATTAGTTTAAGCTGGCCTTCTGCTACAGGCCGTGGTTACATGTGGGGAGCAAAAGGCACATACATTAAAGATGACGGCGACGGACAGTTTTATTTGAATAGTTCAAAAGCTGTTTTGAGGCTTCCTAAGGGCGTGACTAAAGACGATATAGTCTATGCGAGACTTTATTGGCAGGGAAATATATTCAGCACGACTGATTTTGACAGCGAAGCAGAATACAACAGCAAAGACGGAAAAAAATTGACCGGTTTTGCTAAGTGGTATACATGGGTGAAATTTAAAATGAAAAGCTCGAAAGGTACAGATAGCATAATAAAAGATGTTCAGAGAGATAGATGCGAAGGAACGGCTGCTTGGAACTTTTTGGCAAAATCTGGCAAGCCCTTACGTTTGCGTTTAAAATATGGCTGCACTAAAGATATTACCGATCTAGTCAAGCAATATTTTGAACCTTATTCCGACAGCATTGAATTTACTGTAGGAAACGTAAGAACGAGTGATGGTATGGATCCAATCGGTGCAGATTTTACCAATGGAGAGTTCGACAGCGCTCGTATTGGGCCGTACGGCGGATGGGGAATAATCGTAGTATATGATAAAACCGCCAACTCCAGAAGGGATTTGCTAAATAATTTACAATCTAACGATAGCGTAACGGGTCAAAAAATGACTTATAAAGAGGCCGTAGAATATAAAAATAAATATTTTAAACCAAAAAACGTAACTATTTACGGCGATTATCTTGTCGTCACCCCTTGGAATAATGGATATACGCCTATAAACATTAACGCTACCATCAGTGGATTTTATACACCTAGAAGTGGGTCCGTAAATGCAAAGCTAGGGTTTTTAGGGTTTGGTGGCGAGAGAAAAATGACTTCCGACGAGTATTTTAAAGTTCAACACAAAGGAACCGCACAAATGGATTCGCTATACGGATCCAGTGGGGTTAATCAATGGTTAGCTAACGATCGCGCTAATATATACGACGGCTCTGTCGCTTTACTTATAAATGATAACGGCACCTATAAGTATAGCTATCCATACGGCACCGATTATTTAGGTGGATTTGATCTGGACGAATTCGATATCAGTTCAAAGATGAAGAATGCGCAATCTAGTCTAAACATCTCTTTGGGTGCGGCGTGGGAAAATCTCAACGGAGGTCAAGCCGATCAAAACTTCATAAGTATGATTGCTATTTCCGCCGATTTGTATGTCCCTCAAATGTGCTATCAGTATGAGGTATATAACGCCGCTAACTGGGTAAAATTCTTTAGAACTAAAGATGAAGATCCGCAGAATGGCAAAGTTATAGGCTCCAGATATAGCGGCTCTGAGGTTACTCATAATAAGCCTGAGCAGATCAAAAACCCGGTAGTTGCGGGTGAAAATATCTATTATAGAATGAAATTTGAAAATAGATTGAATGGCGGCGATAGCGAAGATGCAGCAGGTGCGGTAGTATCGATCGACTTTGGTCAAGCCGGCGCTACCTATACCAAAGATAGCGCTACTATAAATAACGAGCTAGTCGTAAATGATCCTATCAATACCACTACGGATACCATACCTGCGGCGGCTGCAGAGAAGCTGGTCTATCTACGCGATGGTCAAAAGGGTGCATATAAGACGATGAAAGATGTCATAAATGGCGGCACCCCAAATGTCACGGATCCTATCTATAACGATAGGCAGTTTACTGCGCTTGACGGTAATATATTGAAATTTTATATAGGTCAAGGCGCGGGAGACTTAACTCCTTCTTCAACACCGGGCGGTAGCCCTGTACCCGTAGGCGGTTTAATGCAACCGGGCAAGGCGGCATACGGCGAGTTTAATGCTACCGTAAATACGGGTGCAACCATATTGCAGGCTCCTGCCGTGACACTAAGTTATAAGATGAGCTTAGATATAGGCGGCGGTCAGCGAGTCTTCATAGAGATGGATAGCGCTTCTGAACTTGAATTATGCGATGCGACAAAGGTTTCTAAAAGCGTTAATATCCTACCTTTAAGCGGTTTGCAGGTAGTCAATAAGAATTTTAGTAAAAATGACGACGATGATAGACTATATACTCAAATCTCCGATAAGCCTTTCGATGCGAAACTTATCTTTAGACCGGATTACGAGAGCCAATTTTGTAAGAAGTATGACAATGAAACTGGTAAATGCGAGGAATATATTGATGCTGCTGCAAATTCTCCTTACTTTAAAAAAGATCCAAATACCGGTAAGCTCATATATATCGGTAGCGAGGCCAGAAAACTTGAAAAATTTGGCTTGAGCGGTAAATTGTATTTATCCGTTGTCAGGGCGAGAAATGCCGCTACTACCTCGGATAAAATTGCCGATGACCATAAGGGAAATAGTGCAGTTTACTCATGTCTATCCGTAACCGATTCCTTAAAAATTCCATTTAAACTAAATGGCGATGCTTATTCCATAGATAAGAAGGTGGATCTTAAAGACAAGTCTATTTTGGAGCTAAATAACATAGAGATAGGAGATGCGTATCAGGGTCTTACATTTATGCTTAGCTATCGTCCGGACGAGCAAGTTGCCTCAGGGTCCGATTTAGATCAGTATATAAAAAACAAAGATTTAAATAACAGCGATCCTAAGGCTTATTATTTGGAGCTCAAGAAATGGGAGCTTAAAAAGCGATATGGATATTGTGAGTCTGGTGAGAAATTTGGTTGGTGCAACAAAAATCTAACCGAGAACCAAAAGAAGGACATTTGGGAGAATAAAATACAACCAGAGCTGCAGAAGCTTGAAAATAATATAAAGGCTGCTAAAGATGAGTTCGGAATTCAAATGTCAAAAGATGGTTCGTTCCATATATGCGGTAGCGACAACTTCGTGCTTCGCCCTGCATATTTTAATGTAGATACAAAAGCACTGAAGGATTCGGGCAAGTATAGTAAGATCGTAGATACCACCGCTAGCGGCGATATAACTAAAAAGGGCGATGATTCCAGTGTACTTAATTCTAAGGAACTACGCGTAGGCGGCGATTACACGCAAAATGCAGATATCTTGGCTCACGTAATATCGGCTAGAAGCTACAGTGATAACGGCGTGCCTAACTATACCGCAGTAATAGGCGGCGATTTAGGCAATCAGCGCTATCATCTACGTAAAAGCTATGGTACAAATTCCGACGATACTCAAGATATATCAACTAAGATTCGCGGCATTCAAACCTACTTGCGTCCGTTTATATCTAATGAATGCGCGGCTAATATCGCTACCCAGTCCTATTATATAGATAGAAAGAACGCTTCGGCTACATTAAAGCGCGGCGTAAAACAGAATGGCTGCTACGGTGGTACTGCAGTAGAGTATTCCGGTGCTAAATATAATGCGCAGACAGGTAAATACGAGATCGATCCGGAAGCTATTAAAAAGGGTTCTTTTGGTAAAAGTGATGATGTTCCGTGCGTATTAAATGGTACAAGTTCGAAATTTGACGCGTCGTATAGAAGGGTATGGGATAAAAATGCCGTAAGCTTATGGGCTAATTTTAACGCTAGAAATATCGTAGAAACAGGAGGCGTTGCGAAATTTGATAGTAAAGGTCATGTCCAAGGCGCATATCTGATGACTCAGTCTAGAAAAGATCCGGCGGCTAAAGATAAAGAATATGCAGTCATCTATACCGAAACCATAGGCAAAGATGCCGATAAAATTTTTAATTATTACAATGTCGGTGATGTACTGGTAAGTGTTTACGATAACTCGTGGACGGATGCTTATTCCGATCAGACATACTCTAAGCAGTGGAAGAGCGCTAAATGTATCATTAACTCATCTAGTAATACTCCGAATGCCAAAGGTATGGTAGGTTGCGACGTAGGTATGAGACTTGCTATTAATAAAGATAAAGCGATAAACGATAACATCGTATTGCGTTACCGACCGGATCGTATCAGGGTATCGCTCGTAAGTCTTGATAACGGCGTGACAAGCGGCGTAGGTAGGATTATAGGCGCCAGAAATGTACCGGTAACGGATAATAATATATCGGATGGAAGCGTAACGGTGGCATATACATATTTCAATGCTCCGGATATCGAGAATAATGTTAAGATATATGGCGGCGACGATCCTACAAAGAATTTAGCTGTAACAAAACAGATAAGTCAGCTTGCTATGCTTAAGGTTAATGCCGTAGCATATCTATCCGACAAGGTATATAAAGATGTCATTGCTACGCTTTACGACGGATATATGCAGGATGTTGGCGGCAAGCCTCAGGCTGTGTGTGGATTTTCAAGCGACCTTGACTTTGAGCTAAATTTCGGATTCGATTGCGCTAGCAATAGCGCCGACGGACGTTGTTCCACAACTACCGCTAGTAGAACCGGCGAAGCTGTGAACTATGCGCCATATCCTAATAAACCTGCCGTTATCTACGAGATTCCTAGCGGTACGCAGTATTTCGCTAAGGATTCTAACGAGTGCTTAGGTTCTACGGGATATGATAGTAGATGCTATAAGTATAATGTAAGAAGTAAAAGCACTACTATTATCGGCGGAAAAGCGGATTGGAATGAGGCTGCTTCTAGCAGTGATACGGGCTATGGTTTGCCTATACCACTTAGTACGGCTCTTAATTACTACTCCGATGCTACGCTAATGGGCGGACTTATCAATAGGCCGAAAGGTGGTGCGGATGTTAATTACGACTCCAAGTCAGATTTATTTAGGATTATGGCGCAAGGATTTAGAGAGGGGCAAACTCCTGGCTCGACCGTATATTTTAATTTCGCTAGGATGCATAAAACTCCTAGTACGCCGGTACTAATTTATGCCAGTGACTTCAGCATTCAAGACGGAACGGCTCTTAATACTTTCGGAGATTTTTGGCCGTCGAAATTCGATAGTTCATACAATCCTAACATTCTGGCTGCTCCCATTAAGGTTTTATCAACATTTTTTGTGCCGTCATAGGTGTTTACTGTTATAAAGGTAAAACTTCCGAGAAATATAATGAAAAGGGCATAGGGCTATCTAGAGAGAACTTTGATACCTTCATTACCAGAAAGGCTAAAGATACGATGAAACTTGAAAATGTAAGCGTCGAAAACAAGGCTGCTTATATAGCCGCTGCTAATTCTAATAGCAAAACTTACGCAACCGGCAAGAGCGTTACAGATTATAGCGATAATGTAGGCACCTACGCCCTATTTGTCTATGGTACATCGTACGATAAAAGTTTGGGAGCTATAGTGCAACAAGCTACTACTGGAACGCCGATATCCGTGCCTATTTTAGCTCAGGTTTATTGCGGTAGAAACGATAAGTGCGCGAATTTGCCTGCGCCTAACGAAAATCTTGCTTACGAGGTTCCTAGTAAGAATATATTTAACTTGCTAGCCGCAGCAAATCCTGGTGCCGATTTTACGAAGTTTGTAGTAAATACGAAAGCTGATCCAAATGATATAAGTGCGGAATTTGCAAGCGATTACGTCGGCTTTATGAATGATGGTACTAGCATTAATGTTCATAGGGGCAATTCAATAAATAACGGCGAGGAGCAGATAAGTATTGACGCCGCAGTAGCTGGGCATGCTACAATACGTATCGTGACTAATCCATGGCTTATCCATACGCCTGCCCAAAATAAGAAGACTATGTTTACGGTAGCTAGCGGAGCCTACTCTAGTAAGTATCCGGGCGTGCCGCAATATTACAATCCTCTTCGCGTACATATAAAAGCGTCTAAACCTACGGTTTGGGGCGGCGAAGGTCAAGTTAAATCAGGCATAACAGACGACGTAGGATCGTTTGCCGGCGGTAGCGCATCGGATAACAGCACTAGCGATACTTCCACGAAGATCTTAGATACGGGTGAGGTTCGCGATATCTACAATCAAAAGACCGATTGGTAGTATTTGCGTAAGCTCGCAACACAAAGGCTAGCCTCCCGGCTAGCCTTTTTTTATGGGCCGAATTTCGGTTTTATTGGCGACAGATTTTTTAAAATTATGCTTTGAAAATTTTTGCCTAAAAATTCTATGAGATAGAATTTTTTGAAATTTTAAATCACGAAATTTCGCTGCAAAGCTTGGCGGTAAATTTTACTTACTAAGATTTGCGCGTCGTAATGGCATATAATTTTACGCGCTAATTTCAAGCAGTAGAATTCCAAAGCAAAATTTTGCAGTTAAATTTTACCGCACGAAATTCTTGCCTGTTGGCATAGCAAGCTTTGCATGGTGCGACCGCGTAAAATTTGTCGTAAAATTTCACCGCTTAGAATTTTTCTGCCCCCAAACATAGCTGCAGAATTCCGTTTCGTAAAATTCCGCATTCCAATCCTCATCCTAAAATTCTATCGCGGCAAAACGCACCGCCGATAAAACTAAAATTCTATCACTCAAAGCCGCTCGTATTCCGCCTTATCCTTTAAAATTTCGTTTCGTAAAATTCCAATCCGGCTAGACCTGCCGTATAAAACCGCTTTATAAATTCAACCTGCTCATTTACCCGTTTTTAAATGAAATTTCGGCACAATGCGGCTTAAAATTTCATCAGGAAAAGCCACTTGAAAACAAAAAATATCAGAAATTTCAGCATCATCGCGCATATCGACCACGGCAAATCCACGCTCGCAGACCGCCTGATTAGCGAGTGCAACGCCGTCGAGGCGCGCCAGATGAGCAGCCAGATCATGGATACGATGGATATCGAAAAGGAGCGCGGCATCACGATCAAGGCGCAGTCCGTGCGGCTCGAGTATGAGCTTGGCGGCGAGAAATACGTTTTAAATTTGATCGACACCCCGGGCCACGTGGATTTTAGCTACGAGGTCTCGCGCTCGCTGGCTAGCTGCGAGGGGGCGATCCTCGTCGTGGACGCGAGCCAGGGCGTGCAGGCGCAGACCATCGCAAACGTCTATATCGCGCTACAGCACAACCTCGAGATCATCCCCGTGCTTAACAAAATCGATCTGCCCGCCGCCGATCCGCAGCGCGTAAAAGAGGAGATCGAGCACGTCATCGGGCTTGATTGCAGCAGCGCGATCGAGGTCAGCGCCAAAACGGGCGTGGGTATCAAGGAGCTTTTAGAGGCGATAATCACTCGCATCCCGGCACCCAAAACGGACGATGCCGCGCCGCTTAAGGCGCTCATCTACGACAGCTGGTTCGATAACTACCTAGGCGCGCTCGCGCTTGCGAGGCTCTACGACGGCGTGCTGAAAAAGGGCGACGAGGTCTATATCATGGGTAGCGAGAACCGCCACGAGGTGCTTGATCTGATGTATCCCAACCCGCTAGCGCCCGCCAAAACCCGCGAGCTTAGCAGCGGCGAAGTGGGCATCGTAGTAATGGGGCTAAAAAACGTCGCCGACGTGCAGGTGGGTGATACGATCACGCTTTTTAAAAAACGTGCCGCCGCGCCGGTGGGCGGATTTGAGAAGGCAAAGCCCTTCGTGTTTGCGGGCATCTATCCCGTGCAGACCGATAAATTTGAAGATCTGCGCGACGCTTTGGACAAGCTCAGCCTAAACGATAGCTCGCTTAGCTACGAGCCCGAAACGTCGCTGGCGCTAGGATTTGGCTTTCGCGTCGGGTTTTTGGGGCTACTGCATATGGAGGTCGTGAAGGAGCGGCTCGAGCGCGAGTTTAATCTCGATCTCATCGCTACGGCGCCGACCGTCACATACGCCGTGTATCTCACGGACGGCTCGTGCGTGCGGATACACAGCCCCAGCGAGCTTCCGGCGCCAAATTTCATCGAGCGCATCGAGGAGCCCTACGTCAGGGCGACCATCATCACCCCGAGCGAGTTTTTAGGCAATCTCATCAGTCTTTTAAATTTACGCCGCGGTATCCAAACCAAGATGGATTACATCACGCCAGAGCGCGTTCTGCTCGAATACGACGTGCCCACAAACGAGATCATAATGGACTTTTACGACAAGCTTAAATCCTGCACCAAGGGATATGCGAGCTTTGATTACGAGCCGATCGATTATAGGCGCGGCGATCTCGTAAAGCTCGACATCCGCGTCGCAGGCGAAGCGGTCGATGCGCTCTCGATCATCGTACCCGCCTTAAAGGCCGAATCCAAGGGGCGCGACCTCGTCAAAGCGATGAAGGAGATCGTGCCGCGGCAGCTTTTTGAAGTCGCGATCCAAGCAAGCATCGGCAACAAGATCATCGCGCGCGAAAACGTCCGCGCCATGGGCAAAAACGTGACCGCCAAGTGTTACGGCGGCGACATCACGCGCAAGCGCAAGCTGCTCGAGAAGCAGAAGGAGGGCAAGAAACGCATGAAGGCGGTCGGCAGTGTAGAGCTGCCGCAGGAGGCATTTATGGCGGTGCTGAAAATTGACGAATGACACAGCCGTAAAAAAATGGGGCATCTATGCCCACATTCCCTACTGTGTGAAAAAATGTACATACTGTGACTTTTCTTCCGCTGCCGTGAGAAATGACACACGAGTGGAGATGGCAGACTATGCGGCGGCGCTTCGGGCGGAGATTCTGCGCGAGGTGCCGCCGCTTCGTGCGCGGTGGGGCGATGCGGCGACCGTCTACATCGGCGGCGGCACGCCGACCGTACTGCCCGCCGAACTCCTCACAGAGATTCTGCGCTCACTTATCGACACAGCGGGGATACCTCAGGAGTGCACCGTTGAGGCAAACCCCGGCACAGTGGATGCGGACTGCCTCGCGCAGGTGCGTGCG
>CALHQN010000231.1 GCA_938036585.1 uncultured Campylobacter sp. | reverse complement strand
GCCACGGTGTCGGCAAGCTCTTTGTTTTTCCGGGCTTCTTTCTCCAGGCGCGGCAAGGCCTTTTCGATGGTTTGCAGGACCTCGTTTGCTTCCCTATCAAGATCACTTATGTCTTGCTTTAGCCCTTCAATGAGCGCGCTATTATCATCATAAGCCTCGATTGCTTCGTCGTCAAAAGCCTTTTTAAATGCCTGTACGCCGTCAATCAAGCTCTCTTTAAAGCCATCCATTGCAAGTTTTTGTTTTTCTAAGATTTCACTACTAAATTTAGAAAGAGACTCACTGAAATTTTTAACATTATACTCTAGCTCGCCCACGCTCTTTTCGAGCCTTGAGATACGCTCGCCGCCCACATCATAGAGACGGTTGTACTGCTCGGCAAATTTTAGTTGCATATCTTTGATGTTGCCGTTAAATTTATTGATAACGTTTAAGATTTCAGCGTGAACTTTGATTAGATCTTTTTGATCTTTTGAGGATTTTAGCAGCGTATTCATCGTTTGTTTGATGTGCTCGCCGCTTAGTTTGACGGCCTCTTCTTCGTTTTTCAAGATATTTGTAAAAGTTTTAAATTTAGCCTCGATAGTCTTATCCAGCTCCTCAAAGAACTCGGCGTTACTAACGTGCTCAAATATCACTCCGATCTTCTCAAAGTGCCTTAAATTCTCTTGCAAATACCTTCTATCAAGCTCCTCTTTCGTCCAGAAAAAGCCGCTAGTAGCATTTTTTTGTCTTCGCACCAGCGTTTCAAATTTACTCGTTCCGTATTTTTCAAAAAATATCCACCAAAGCGCTAGAAAAATACCATAAATAGAGACGTAAAACGCAGTCGCTACACCGCTAAGAAGGGTTGAAATTTCGGTTTCAAGTTCGGTAGTATTTGATGAGTTAAACTCCGGCATAGAAACCGCGATACTGATAAACGTTCCCAAGATACCCAGCATTGGAAAGATGCCAGCACCCACGGAAGCAAAATTTTCGTTACGTAAATTCCTGGTGTAATAGGCGACAAATTCGTCAAATCCTGCGTTTGACTTCGTATCTTTGCCTATAACTAAAAGATGTTTGATGATGTATTCTTTTAGATTTCGCTTAAAATCAGCCCCGCTTTGCTCAAAATAGCAGCAAGCAAGTTCGGCGCTATTTTTAGCAAAGATTAGCGAAATCACCCAAATAATACCCATCATAATAACCGTGTGTAGGCCGATTTGAAAATCTATATACCCAAAAAACCCAAGAAGCGCGACGAGATATATCGCCGTCGGCAAAAATATAATTTTCGTATATACGAAAAAAGATTGCCTGCCTTTTACCTCAGGCAACGCCAAATCGGTGAAATTATCGTTTCTCGCTTCTTTTTTGGGTTCCATTGTAAGCCTTAATTTCTATTTAAGCAGTTTAAATCTTCAAATGCAGTTAGCAGGCGTTTTACCATCGACTCCTCGCCGCTTCGTAGCCATTTGCGCGGATCGTAGTACTTTTTGTTCGGTTTGTCGTCGCCTTCAGGGTTGCCGATTTGACCTTGCAAGTAGGCTCTGTTTTTTAGCTCGTACGCTCTCACGCCGTCCCAAAACGCCCACTGCGTATCGGTGTCGATGTTCATCTTTACTACGCCGTAGCTGACGGCATCTTTGATATCCTTTAGCTCGCTACCGCTACCGCCGTGAAAGACGAAATTTACGGGTTTATCGGTTAGGGTTTGAAATTTATCCGCAACGTATGCTTGCGAGTTTTTCAAAATTTCCGGTCGAAGCACGACGTTGCCAGGCTTATACACGCCGTGAACGTTACCAAAGCTGGCCGCTATGCTAAATCTATCGCTGATTTTACTTAGTCGCTCATATGCCCGCGCGACGTCTTCAGGCTGCGTATAAAGAAGCGCATTATCAACACCCGTGTTATCCACGCCGTCCTCTTCGCCGCCGGTTACGCCAAGCTCGATTTCTAGGCTGATGCCAAGCTCGCTAAGCTCTTTTAGATACTTCTCGCAAGTGCTTAAATTTTCCTCCAAGCTCTCTTCGCTAAGATCAAGCATATGCGAGCTAAAAAGCGGCACTCCGTGAGCCTTTTTGTATTCGCGGCTAAATTTAACCAGCTCGTCGATCCACGGCAGTAGCTTTCTAGCCGCGTGATCGGTGTGTAGGATCACCGGTACGCCGTAAGCTTTGGCCAGCAGATGAACGTGCTGCGCGCCTGCTACTGCGCCTAGCACATCGGCATTCCCGCAAGCTTTGCCGGCATAAAAGCCGGCTCCGCCGTTACTAAACTGGATGATAACGGGTGAGTTAGCCGTCTTCGCCGCCTCTAAAACGGCATTTACCGAGTCGCTTCCGACCACGTTTACCGCAGGTATGGCAAAGCCCTGCTCCTTTGCGTATTTATACAGCCTAGTTACGTCATCGCCGCTTAAAACGCCGGCTTTTACTACGTCTAAAACACCCATTTTATCGACCTTATTTATATTCTACTTTAGCTTTTGAGCGAAGCTCGTCGCCTCTTTTTCTGATATCGTTTCTAAATTTCTCCATCTTTATGTTGCCCTCGATTTGAGGTTTAACCTCGTTTAGACCTATAGTGCCGGCAGCTTTGCTATCCTCTTTTAGGATTACGTGGTAGCCGAAATTTGATTTAACGGGTTTTTGAGTTACTTCGCCTTTTTTAAGCGCGAATGCAGCGTCCGCGAAAGGTTTTACCATTTGAGATTGACCAAACCATCCTAGTTCGCCGCCGTTAGCCGCAGAGCCTTGATCGGTAGATTTAGATTTTGCTAGCTCTTCGAATTTTTTAACCAACTCGTCTCCTTTCAGACCTTTTAGCGCGGCTATTATGTCGTTTGCGTCTTTTTCAGTAGCCACTAGGATATGTTTGGCTCTTACTTGTGCAGGCACGGCAAATTCGGCTTTATTTTTGTTATAAAAGTCGCTGATTTCGCCTTCGCTAACTTTGATATTATCGAAAATTCTCTTCATCCAAAGATCAAGCGCGAGGTTGTTTTTTAGCTCTTCAAGCGCAGCTTTGTATTCGTCGCTCTTATCTAGTCCGCTCTTTTTAGCCTCGTCTAGAAGTAGTTTTCTGTTGATAGTTTCGTCGATCACCTTTTTTTGAGTGTCTTTAGGTAGTTGCTCTAGTGTTACGCCAGGCATAGCAGCAAGCGTGAAAGCTACGTCCTTATCGGTTATAGCAGTTCCGTTTACAGTGGCGTACTCCGCCGCGTTTAGGCTTAGAGCCGCAGCCAAACTAAGAGATGCGAATAAAATTTTATTCATCTTTGTTCCTTAAATTTAGATTTTTGCGAGGGTGATTATAGCAGGAAAGTCATTAAATATAAGTTATAATTCATCGAAAATTTAAATAAAAACGGCTAAAATCGGCGCTATGAGAACGAAAAAAGATATAAACGCTATCAAAAATTTATTTTTGGAAAATTTCAAAGACGCGGGCAGCGAGCTTAAATTTCGCAGCCTCTACGAGCTGCTCGTGTGCGTGATGCTAAGCGCTCAGTGTACCGATAAGCGCGTAAATTTGATCACGCCATCGCTTTTTGAGGCTTACCCGGACGTCGCGAGCCTAGCACAGGCAAATCTCGGAAGCGTCAAAACGCTCATAAATTCCTGTAGCTTTTTTAATAACAAAGCAGAAAATTTGATCAAAATGGCAAAGAGCGTGATGAGCGAATTTGACGGCGAAATACCTACGACCGAAAAAGAGCTGATGAGTCTAGCTGGAGTGGGTCAAAAGACTGCTCACGTCGTGCTGATCGAGCATTTCGGATCAAATTTGATGGCGGTGGATACGCACGTCTTTCGCGTGGCGCATAGGCTAGGCCTTAGCAGGGGCAAGACGCCCGAAGCCGTCGAGCTTGATCTAACCAAAGCCTTTAAAACGCAGCTAAATACGCTTCATCAAGCGATGGTGCTTTTTGGTCGCTACACCTGTAAAGCGATCAAGCCAAACTGCAAGGAGTGCTTTTTAAACGAGCTGTGTAGCAGTAAAGATAAGAATTTTCCTTAAAATTTTAGCCTACAAATGTGGGCTTAAATTTACGCACTTAAATTTGACGGAATTTTAAAATTTTGATTTTTACCGATGCGAGAAACGACGCGAGCAACCTCTATATGAGCGTTTGGCGCGTCGTAAATAGCATCGATGCGCTGCGCGACGTGTTTGTGGCACAGGACGATCGCATCTGCATCGACGCTACGAGCAAGCACGAGTGGGAGGGCTATACGCGCAGGTGGCCGCAGGAGACGCTCTGTAGCCGCAAAGTCGTAGCAAGCCTCATAGAGCGCGGCATCGTGCAGGATGAGCCCGAGCTATTTAAGAAATTTGAAATTTTTTGAAGTGCGGGGCGAAATTTCGCGTGGATTTGAAATTTTAAAATTTTGCACTCTAATTTTAAGGGCTGCGCGTTAAATTTATATAGAATTTCATCTAAATTTACGGGCTCGAAGCGGTAAAATTTCATAAAATTTACCGCCGCGCGAGGACTAAAATTTTAAGGCGTAAAATTTGCTGCGGCGTAAATTTTAAAATTTCAAAAATTTTTTAAAGCGGCGCAAAAGCCTGGTATAGCGCAAACAGGCGCAAATTGAAAGGACAAAGATGATAGAGTGGATACAAAATTTTTTTAGCGGAGTAATTCCGAAGCTGCTACTAAACGCGACGCTGGAGACGCTGTATATGACCTTCGTAAGCACGGCTTTGGCGTTTATTCTGGGGCTCGTGCTCGCGATCGTGCTTATCCTTACACGCCGCGGCGGGCTGTGCGAAAACCGCATCGTCTACGCCGTGCTGGACGTCGTGATAAACACGCTGCGAAGCTTCCCGTTTATAATTTTGCTGATCGTGCTCTTTCCGCTTACAAAGCTTCTTGTCGGCACGAGTATCGGCACCACCGCGGCGATCGTGCCGCTTACTATTGGCTCGGCGCCCTTCATCGCGCGGCTCATCGAAAGCGCGCTGCTGGAGGTCGATAGCGGCGTGATCGAGGCGGCGAAGAGCTTCGGCGCGAGCAAGACGCAGATTATCTTTCGCGTGATGTTCGTCGAGGCGCTGCCTAGCATCATCGGCGCGATTACGCTTACGCTCATCGTCATCATCGGTTTTACGGCGATGGCGGGCACTGTCGGCGGCGGCGGGCTCGGCGACGTGGCGATCCGCTACGGTTTTCAGCGCTTCCGCCCCGATATAATGGCATACACCGTCGTGATCCTGATCGTGCTTGTGCAGATAATCCAAAGCATCGGAAATTTACTCTATAAAATTACGAAAAAGTAGGAGCGCAGGCGGTTGTGGCGGAATTTTTTACCTACGGAATTCCGATTGCTCTGCTTTCGCCGTAAACTTTAAATTTGGAATTTCGTATTGCAAAATTTTAAAGCGGCATAGAAGGGATAGAATTTTAAAGAAGCGTAGAATTTTACGAATTGCATTGGCGCCGCTTTCGGTAAATTTCACGCGGGCGGATACTGCGCATTTAATAAGATCGTTATCGCATAAGAGTGAAGTTACTAAATTTATCCCGTTTTGCATTACAAGATTGATGGTCTCTTTATGCGCCGCAAACGAGATCATCTGCGTAGCGTCTAAATTTAAAAAGGGGTGAGAAACCTTCCGCCTCTGAAATTTTATATAGGATTTGATTTTATAGATGTGCAAGCTAGGGCTTACGCATCTTTTAAAATTTAAAACATAATCTCAAACCCTGCATTGATAGCTCCACCTCTTGTTTTACCTACGTAGCCCTTGCCTCCTAGGCTAAGGATAAGGTTTTTGCTATCGTATTTATAGCCTGCTTCAAATACTCCGGTTGAGCCT
>CALHQN010000230.1 GCA_938036585.1 uncultured Campylobacter sp. | reverse complement strand
GGGGATTTTAGAGTTTCATTCAAACGCGAATTTTTAGAATTTAACCCGCACCGCAAGCTATGAAATTTTAAAATTTCGCCGTAAAGTCGTGAAGTAGAATTTTAAAATTCCTTTGCCTAGCAAATTTTAAAATTTAGAAATTTCAAAATTTCACGTAAAATTTCGCCTAATGCAGCGATAAATTTTAAATTTAAAGGAGAAAAGATGCTTAAAAAAACCAAAATCCTAGCAACCATCGGGCCCGCAAGCGACAGCGAAGAGATGATGAGCGCGATGGTAAAGGCGGGTTGCAACGCCTTTAGGATGAACTTCAGCCACGGCACGCACGAGTATCACGAGGCGAATTTAAACAAAATCCGCGCCGTAGAAAAGAGCCTGGGCGTGCGCGTGGGCGTATTTCAGGACATTAGCGGCCCAAAGATCCGCGTCGGCAAGCTAGAGGAAAATTTTAAACTAAAAACGGGCGATAAGATCACCTTCCTTCCTCGCGAAATCATCGGCAAAAAGAGCGCGGAAGGCGAATACGAGCTGTGTATCAACCACCCAGAAATTTTGCCGCTGATGAAGGCGGGCGAGTTTATCTACCTCTACGACGGCTCGATCCGCGCCAAGGTAGTTGCGGTAAGCGAGCAAGGCGTGCGAGCGGTGCTCGAAAACGATGGCTTTTTAAGCTCGAATAAGGGGGTGAACTTCCCAAATACCCGCCTAAATATCGACGTTATCACGCAAAAGGACCTCGAGGATCTGCGCTGGGGCGCGGCGCACGGCGTAAATTTCGTAGGTATCTCCTTCGTGCAGTCGCAAAACGACATCCTGCGCGTGCGCGAAATTTTAAACTCGCTAGGCTCAAAGGCTAAAATTTACGCCAAGATTGAGAAATTCGACGCAGTCGAAAATATAGAAAAGATCATCGAAGCAAGCGACGGTATAATGGTCGCGCGCGGAGATCTGGGCATCGAGATGCCGTTTTATGAGATCCCGCGTATCCAAAAGCGCATCATAGCTCTTGCCAACGCCCGCTCAAAGCCCGTCATCACCGCCACGCAGATGATGCTTAGTATGACCGAGCACGAGCGCGCCACCAGAGCCGAGATCAGCGACGTCGCAAACGCCGTGCTCGACGGCACCGACGCCGTAATGCTAAGCGAGGAAAGTGCCATCGGCAAAAACCCCGCAGCCGTAGTCGCCGCGATGAGCGAGACGATCCGCGAGACCGAAAAGATCTATCCTTACGATAAATTTAACGATTACGATTTCTACGACGAGACCGATATGATCACTTCAAGCACCGCAGCGCTTGCCGCAAGGCTGGGCGCGGGCGCGATACTTTCGATCACGGGCTCGGGGCGCTCGGCGATCAAACTCGCACGCAACCGCGCCAAAATCGACATCATCGCAATCGCACACGACGAGCAGACCGCGCACGCGCTAAGTCTCGTGTGGGGCGTAAATCCAGCGATGGTCAAGGAAAAAACGAGCATCAACTCGCTGCTAGCACGTATCATAAGCGAGGCTCTGCAGCGCGGGCTCATCGAGGAGGACGGCACCTACGTGATGACGGCGGGCTTTCAAAGTGGCCATCCCGGCAGCACCGACTACATCCGCATCATCAAAAAAGATCAGATCGATTTCTACCGCGACGCGGCAAAAACGGGCTTTAGCGGTAAAATTTAAAAAATCAAAATGTCAAAGTCCATTAAAATCAAAGAATCGCGGTTAAATTTAACCCCTTGCTATGAACTAACGCCAAAAGAGGCGCGAGAGCTCGTCAGTATCGGCATCACCGAGCGCGGCGAGATATATTTTCTATGCGAGGATGCGGGCAAATACGTCATCAAATTTATGCAAGATGGGCGGCTGCGCGAGATAAAAACCGGCGCGGACGAAAACGGCTACCACTTCGCCGTGTCCGTGGGTTTTCCAAGCCGTTGGGCGCTGCTAAACGCTCGCTCGCGCTACGATGAGAAGCTAAAACGCGGCGAGGAAAATTTAAAATTTATCGATGAGCTGGGCGTCCAGACGGGCAAAATTTGCGTGGGCGACGGCATAGCAAAGATCATGGCGCAGGACGGGCGCCTCTACGTTTCATATTTTGGCGACGGGCTCTTCGGCAACTTCGGCGGAGACGAGTGCGAACTCGCCGTTTGGAACGAAGCGGGCGAAAAGCTCTATGGATTTGACCTCAGCCGGATTCACGACTGCTACGCGATAAATCTATTTGGCGGCGCGTGCTACGCGCACTATTGCAGTAGCTTTGATTTTGTGCGTATCAAGGACGGGCAAGCCACGGCGTATACTCCGAAAATCAGTTCTTATAAACCAGGCTCCGCGGCTATCAAAACGTGCGAGCTAGAATTTTCAAAGAGCGATTATATTTTTGCGAGCCGCGACTTCGCGCTGGATGAGCGAAGCGTGCTGTTTTGCCGGGCTGATAACGACAAAGATGAGCTGTTTTTGTTTAAATTTAAAGGCGAAACGCTAGAATTCGACAGAAAAATCAGCCTAAATTTTCTCGGCGCAGACGGCTCGAAAAATAACAAAAATGAGGGCTACGGCTC
>CALHQN010000229.1 GCA_938036585.1 uncultured Campylobacter sp. | reverse complement strand
TGCGTCGAGTGCGTCGGCTACAACGACGAGCCGGCTTGCGCTAGCGCCTGTCCGACCGACGGCTGTATCGTTTGGAGCGACATCGTAGCGGGCCAACCTAGCAGGGATAGTATAGGCGCGGATCTACGCAGCGGAGATACCCCGGTATTTGCTTAGCAGATAAAATTCCGCGATCAAATGCGCGGAATTTTAATTCATTCAATCCTTAAATAAATTTTAACCTATTTTTCGATACAATCCGCCTTTCACTTTAAGGAGATTATATGCAGCAAACGCTTTCTATTATTAAGCCTGATGCCGTTAAAAAGGGCGTCATCGGCAAAATTATCGATCGTTTCGAAAGCCACGGACTAAGAATCGCAGCGGCTAAAAAATTATGTCTAAGCGCCGAAGATGCCGGTAAATTTTATGAAATTCACAAGGATCGCCCTTTTTATAAGGATCTGATTGAGTTTATGACTAGCGGTCCGGTGGTCGTAATGGTGCTAGAAGGCGATGATGCCGTAGCTAAAAATCGCGCGCTAATGGGCGCTACCGATCCGAAAAAAGCCGATAAAGGCACTATCAGAGCGGACTTTGCGGACAGCATCGACGCTAACGCCGTTCACGGCAGCGACAGCTTAGAAAACGCAAAAACCGAGATCGCATTTTTCTTTGCAAAAAGAGAAATTTGCTAAGAGTGCCGCGTGAAGATCGCTTTTGCTAAAATTTCCGCCGCGCCCGTGCCGTTTGAAATTTCGCAAGACAGGCTTAAGCTCAGCGGAAATTTAAAACGAAAAGACTCTAAGTTTATCGAGTGCAAGGGCGAAATTAAGGGTAAAATTCCATACATTTGCGATCGCTGCGGCAAAGAATTTGATCTTGACGTAAATGAGAGCGTAAATTTGCTTTTAAGCGAAGGCGTTTTTAATGACGAAAGGCACGAAAGCTTGGACGTTATGGAGTTTTTCGGCGCCGAAGTTGATCTGGATGAAATTTTAAGAAGCGAAATGGAAGCTTTTAAAAGCGACTATTTTTATTGCGAAGAATGCAAGAACTAAATTTATAAAGGAGAAAAAATGGCAGTTCCAAAGCGAAGAGTTAGTAAAACTCGTGCGGCGAAAAGACGCACTCACTACAAAGTGACCCTTCCGATTCCCGTCAAAGATAAAGACGGAAGCTGGAAAATTCCGCATAGAATAAACAAAACTACGGGCGAATATTAATCCGATGATTTCCGTTGCTATAGACGCGATGGGCGGTGATTTCGGCTGCGAGCCGATAATAAACGGAGTCGTAGATGCGCTGCGAGAGCGTAAATTTAATGCATTTTTGGTAGGCGATGAAGCCAGTATCAAGCCTTTTATCCCGCAAGGTTATGGGTTTGAGAAGTATATCACTTACGTAGCTGCAAGCGAAGTCTTTGAGATGAAAGAAGGTGCGACGGACGCGCTTAAGCGCAAAGAAAGCAGCATCTTTAAGGCGGTCGATCTAGTAAAAAGCGGCACTTGCAAAGCCGTGGTATCCGCAGGACACAGCGGCGCTACGATGAGTCTTGCTACGCTTCGCATAGGCAGACTAAAGGGCATTTTGCGCCCCGCAATCGCCACGCTGATGCCGAATTCCATAGGCGGACGCACGCTCGTGTTGGATGTGGGCGCTTATGTGGATTGCAAGCCCGAGAATTTATTTCAATTCGCGATTATGGGCGAAGCATACGCCAAAGAGATAATGGGATTGCGCGCGCCTCGTGTAGGTTTGCTATCCAACGGCGAGGAGGACAGCAAGGGCAACGAGGTAACGAAAGAAACCTTCCATATGCTTAAGAATATGAAAAATTTTATCGGCAACGTCGAAGGCAACCAAATTTTTGATGGCTCGGTAGACGTGGTCGTGTGCGACGGATTCATCGGTAATATCATGCTAAAGTCCAGCGAAGGCGTCGCAAGCACCATCGGCAAGCTCATCAAAAACGAAACGAAAAAATCCCCTATCGCTATTGCGGGCTCCCTTTTGATGAAGCGCGTTTTTAAGATAATCAAAAAAAGCACAGACTACGACGAATACGGCGGCGCGCCGCTTTTGGGCGTCAAAGAATGCGTCATCATAAGCCACGGCAAAAGCACTCCGAAAGCCGTTAAAAACGCGATCTTTCAGGCGCTTAAATTTGCAGACTCCAAAATCAACTCCGCGATAGAAAGCGAAATTTCTTCAAACGAGCAAAAATGAAAAAAGCCTCGATGATCTCGATCGCAGCATATGCACCGAGTCAAATTCTAACCAATTTTGATCTTGAAAAAATGGTCGAAACCGACGACGAGTGGATTGTAAAGCGCACAGGAATTCACGAGCGCCGCATTGCAAAGGATGAGACCACTAGCGATTTGGGTATGAAGGCCGCAGCGCTTGCGATTGAGCGTAGCGGCTTACAAAAAAATGAGATCGATGCGATAATCTGCGCCACGATCTCGCCCGATTATTTCTGCATGCCCTCGACTGCGTGCGTCATCGCGGATAAGCTGGGTTTAAATTTCGGCATCACGGCGTTTGATATAAATGCCGCCTGTACGGGCTTCATCTATCTTTTAGAGCTTGCAAAATCCCTCATCGAAAGCGGCGCCAAAAAACACGTGTTGATAATCGGCACGGAAAAGCTAAGTTCGATAGTCGATTGGAGCGACCGCGCTACGTGTATACTCTTCGGCGACGGCGCGGGTGCTGCGGTTATCGCAGCGCGCGACGATAATGAAATCATCGACATTCATACCGCTAGCGACGGCAGCAAGGGCGATCTTCTCATCACCGCAGCCCCGGGTAGCGTCAATCCACTCAGCCAAAAAATCATCGACGAAAAGCTAGGCTTCATGCAGATGGCCGGGCGCGAGGTCTTTAAAATCGCAGTACCGACGCTCAGCAACGACGTCGTGGAGATTTTGGAGAAAAATAAAATTTCGCCCGAGCAGGTCGATCTTTTTATCCCGCACCAGGCAAATTTGCGCATTATCGAGGCGGTCAAGGCTAGGCTGGAATTTAGCGACGAGCAGTGCGTGCTTACGATCGGCAAATACGGCAACACGAGCTCGGCGTCGATGACGGAGATGGTCTCTCCCTCAATGCGGACGATATTCTCTCCATGCGCGTCCGCGATGCGGATATCTTCTGTCCCTGTATGTCCCGTGAGGGGGATGTCATACAGCTGCCGTCCGTCCTGCGTGATGACAGCATGCCGCACCGCGCTGTCTGTGCGTGCGAAAAAAAATACGGCGGCGATCCCGCAGAGGATGAGCAGCGCACCGATGAGCAAAAGGTCGTTTTTCTTCATTGGAATCCCCTGCCTTGACGAATGTTTGCGATCAAAGTACAATAACAACATATCTCATTTAGATGCCGCGTCCGAGCTCACGCTGCCAGTACGCGAGGTCGGGTTCGTTCAGCGGGAGATCGATGGTCTGCCCGTTGTCATAGTAGAACCGCAGGCGAACGCTGACGGCTTTGCGCAGCGCGGGGAGCGCGGCACGGGGGAGTTCGACGAAGAGTTTGTTTTCGTTCTTATACGGGCTTTCAGCATCCGGGACGGGGCGCGGTGTATGCTTGACCGCAGCCTTCATCTCCCAGGCCGTACCGTCGGTATAGAGCACTGCGTCGGGCAGGAGTTTCGCCTTGTCATAGCGGTAGTCCCAGAGCGAGAGGGTTGCGCCCTCGAGCCGTCCCTCACCCGTATAGGAGGCCTGAAAGTCGATGCGTGCGTAGGCAGAGAGGCTGCGTGCCGTACGGTGATCGATCTGGTAGGTGTAGGACAGACCGAAGATGCCGACGAGGATGAGGAGCAGGGCGACGAGGATGACAAGCTGACGGAATGTGCTGAGCATCGCCGGCCTCCTTTCGATAAATCGTTTCGGGCTATTATACCATAGGGGAAAGCCCTTTGTCAGCTGTTGACGGGCGGAAATGGGGAAAACAGGAGGGACCGGATATGGG
>CALHQN010000228.1 GCA_938036585.1 uncultured Campylobacter sp. | reverse complement strand
AAAATTTATAGGCGCAAGCCCGCGCTTGAGAGTTTTGCACGCGAAATTCGGTTTTTAAATTTAATCGCTACCTGCGCTTGTGTCGGTATCGATAAGTGGGGCATCGCGGCAAAATTTAACGCTCGCGGCGTCGCGGTTGAAATTTAATCGCGGCGCGGCATCTGTTTGCTTCCCGCAGGATACGCGCGCCGCCAATGCTATAGCGAAATTTAGGGCGCTGCGCCTCGGGTTTAAATTTTATCGCCGCTTGCATCTATTTTGCGTGCGGCACGGATAGCTCGTTTAAATTTGATCGCTTCTGCCGCGACTTGGCGCAAGCATTAAAATTTTGCGATTTTTTAAATTTTGCCGCGCCGCCTTATAGAGCGGTGCCTTTCGCGGGCGTGAAAAGCCCTCGCATATCGACGCCTTCGAGCTTCAGCAGCTTGATTTTTCTATCGATGCCGCCTGCATAGCCCGTGAGGTTGCCGTGCGCGCCTATGACGCGGTGGCAGGGGATGATGATCGAGATTTCGTTGTGTCCCACGGCGCCGCCCACGGCTTGCGCGGACATCTTCGCTAGCCCGCGTGCCGCGGCGATTTCGCGTGCGATCTGTCCGTAGGTCGTGGTTTTGCCGTATGGAATTTTAAGCAAAATTTCCCACACGGCACACCTAAACGCCGAGCCCACGGGATTTAGAGCAGGCGTAAAACCGGGCTCTCGTCCGCTAAAATACAGATCGAGCCAGCGCTTAGTCTGATCGAAAATGGCCAGGTTTTTCTCCTCGAAGTCCGCGCTTTGCTCGTTTATGTAGAATTTTTCACCCGCGCTTTGCGCCGAAAGGTCGGTCGCATAAGATTTTTTGCTCGCATCCTGAGCCGCAAAATTGCGCTGTGTTTCGCTTGCGGTGTGCTGCTTTTTTGTAAGCAGATCGGCGCTGCTCTGCTTTTTATCCGCGCCGCTCGCCGCGAGAGCGTGCGCGTAGTATTTCTCGCCCTCGAACCACAGCCCGCAAAGCCCCGCCCCATCGCCAGCGAGCGTGATTTTACCAAGCGGCGAGTCGTAATAAGATATAAATTTCATCGTTGCTCCTATTTTGCGATTAAATTTAGGCGTCGCAAGCAGCGCCTAAATTTCCCAAATTTCTAAAATTTGCGGGCAGATTTTAGCTACGCTTTGCTTAAACTCCGCCTTTTGCGCGCTGCTCGGGTCGCTAACGGCTTCAAATTTGCAAAAAAAGCTCCGCGATTTTTAGCCAGCCTTCAAGATTTAGATCGAATTTTTTCAAATTTGCCTCGGACAAAAACTCCAAATCATGGTCGTAAAACGCGATCTCGCCGCTAGAGCTTAACAGCCAAAGATCGCCGGTGCCGCCCTCTGCAAAGATACAAAACTCGCGAAGCAGCCCGCTGTCGCCCTCAAAAGGAAATTTTGCCGCGTCGTTGCAGCGCGCGATCTCATGCTCTTTCAGCACTTTAAAATCGCCCGCAATCTCCCTACCGAAGTATCCGCCTAGGATATTTTTTAGCTCGCTTTTGTTCAAAATTTAACTCCTCCGCTTTAGTTTCGCTTTTTGGCGTAGAGCATAAAAAAGCCGACCATCGCCGCAAAAATCACGCACATCGCAAGCGTCACGATGAGCGTTCCGTGCTGCGAGCCGCTTAAAAACAGCCCCGTCGTGTTCATCCCGAAAAAGCTCGTGATGAAATTTAGCGGCAGCAGCAGCGACGAGATGATCGTGAGAATGTAGATGTTGCGGCTAATTTTGTCGTTTTTGAGCCCTTGGATGAATTGATAGATATCCTCGATCCTGACGGCGTATTCGCTCATCACGCCCTTGAAAACGCCCGCTTCGTAGGCGTAGTTTTTCAGCCGCTTTTTAAGCGCTGCTTGCTCGTTTTCGCAGATGAGCAGCGCTTCGTAGAAATGCGAAATTTTGTTTTGAAATTTGCGGATTTCGTATTTCAAAGCCGAGTGCCTTTTCATAAATTTTGAAAAATCGCCGCGGCGCGTGTAGATTTTTTCGTAATTCTCAAGCTCCGTGGAGTGCTCCAAAATTTTATCGCGGTACTGCGCGAGGATCTTTTTGACGATCGCGAAAAACTCCGCCTCGCTGCTAAGCCGCACCTCGGCGACACCCTCTTGCAAATAGATCGCGCCCGCATCAAAAATAAAGCGGTAGTTTTGCTCGCGCGGCGCATCCGTCACGAAGTACACATACTCGCGCTCCTCGGCGTAGTAGTAGCCCGAAACGCTGCGCTTTTCGGTAATCGGGTTCAATGAGGCCTCCTTATTCAATCGTTTTGAATTTACGAAATTTCAGAATTTCGCTCAAATTTACGGAATTTTGAAATTCTGCTGCCGATCAGAATTCTGAAATTTCGCTACTAATAGGAATTCTAAAATTCCGCCGCTACTTAAATTTTATCGTATTTGGAATTTCAAAATTCTTTTACGCTTGGAATTTTAAAATTTTGTGAACTGTAAATTCCGGCTAAATTTTAAAATTTCGCATGCCGTAATTCAACCCCTATTAAAATTTAACGCGAGCCGTAAGGCTCGCACCGCTTAAAGCGTCGTAGGGGGTTAGGTGGGGTTTGTGGGCGAGTAGGGTAATATGGTGCTGCGGGGGCAGCGTCCTGCGAGAAGTGTGACCTCGCAATTGGGGCCCCCTTCCCGCCCCAAGATATGCATGTCACGGCTGAAATTTAATATAGAATTTTATTTCGTAATAAATTTAAAATTTCTTTATGTAGAATTTTGCCTCTAGAATTTAGGTCGCGGCGGCGTTTTCTCTTAAGGGGGAAGGAGCGCTACTTGCGAGGCGCTCCCCTTCCCCCTTAAAATCCCCTA
>CALHQN010000227.1 GCA_938036585.1 uncultured Campylobacter sp. | reverse complement strand
AATTTTAAAGCGAATTTCGAGACGAAATTTTAAGACCGCGCGGGTTAGAATTTAAAGCCGCAAAGCTTCAAATTCCGACCCGCAATCAAAATTTAAAATTCTAAAAGAAGCTGTATATGTCGTCTAAAAGGAAGTATTTTTTATCGACGGTGCCTCTATAAAACGGCTTGAAAGTGTCGTTGTACGCCCTTTTGAAAAAGCCCTCTTTGCTTAACTCGATCAGCGATTGATTGACCGCTTCGACGAGTTCCGAATTTCCTTTTTGCATCGCGATGCCTAAAAATACGTTCTCGCCGAGACTTTTGATATTGACCTCAACGCTCGAATCCGCTACCGGATAGACCATTACGAATAGATTATCGTCGCACGCGCCGTCGATCTCGCCACTTTTTAGCCGCTTGTAGCAATCGGAGGAGTTTTTGCAATACGCTAGATTGTATCCGCCGTCTTTTAGCATATACGCTTCGCCCGTGGAGCCGCGGATGACGCCTACTTTCTTGCCTTGCAGATCGCCTATTTTTTTGATGTTGTCGCTTTTTCTGGTTAAAATTCCGGAATTTACCGAAAGATAGGGCATCGAAAAATCATAAATCTTCTTTCTCTCTTCGGTTATGCTCGCAGCCGCGATAACCATATCCGCCTGATTATTTTGAATAGACGAAAAGCGCGCCTGCGCCGGCACCGGAATAAGCTCTATCCTGCCGCCTGCTGCACCTAAAATTTTACCGCCGAGCGCGTTGGCAAGCTCAACGTCAAAGCCCTCAAAGTCGCCGTCCACGAACCTGCTAAAAGGCGGTTCGTTTTCATAAACGGCGATTCTAACCACCCTGTTCTGCCTTATCTCGCTTAACGAATTCGCAAAGGCAAAGACGCAAGATAAAAGCATGAAAAATAGCGTTTTTTTCATTTTAAACTCCTCTAAAAAAACGCGCTATTTTATCCCAAAATTTCTTAAAAAATATTTGATTTAAAGCGCGCTTAGCGGAATTTGCTAAGCGCGTTTGAGGTTGTGTGTAAATTTAACGCAGGCTAATTCTTGGCAGAAATTTACTAGAAAAAGCTGTAAAGATCGTCGAGTAGGAAGTATTTTTTATCGACGGTACCTTTATAGAAGGATTCGAAAGTGTCCTCGTAAGCCTTTTTGAAAAAGCCCTCTTTGCTAAGCGCGATTAGACCTTTATTGACCGCCTCAAGAAGCTCTGCATTGCCCTTTTGCACCGCGACGCCCAAAAATACGTTCTCGCCTAAATTTTTGATATTGACTTCGACCGCCGAATCCACGATAGGATAGACCATAACGAAAAGGTTGTTATTGCAGTATCCGTCGATCTCGCCGCTTTTTAATCTCCTGTAGCAATCGACCGAATCGTTGCAGTAAGAAACATTATAACCGCCGTCTTTTTTGATATACGCCTCGCCGGTGGTCTTGCGGATGACGCCGATCTTTTTACCCATCAGATCGCCCACTTTGTGGACATTCGACTCTTTCTTAGTTAAAATGCCCAAATTCACCGTAAAATACGGCATCGAAAAATCGACGCTACCTTTACGCTCTTCGGTGATACTTGCAGCCGCGATTATCATATCGGCTTGGTTATTTTGAAGCATCGGAAAGCGCACTTCGTTCGTTACCGGGATGAGCTCGATGCGGCCGCCGGCGGAACCGAAAATTTTACTAGCCAAGGCGTTGGCAAGCTCGACTTCAAAGCCCTCGAAGCCCTTTTCGGCGGATTTACTAAAAGGCGGCTCGTTTTCATAGACGCCCACTCTGATAACCTTGCTTTGCTTGATTTCGCTCAAAGAATTCGCAAATGCAAAAATGACCGACAATAGAATCAAAAGCAATGACTTTTTCATTTCTTTCCTCCAAAAAATTTAGGGATATTGTAATATAAATTTTCTTAAAATCAAATTTTTATGAAACATAAATTTAACCTAAATATAAGCCTTAAGGATAAAATTTAGCGATCAAAAATTATTGCAGGTAATGATGGAGATTTTTAAATCCGCCGCCGAATCCATATAAACGCAGGCGGCATTAAAATTTAAATTTGAAGATTTGGGCTAAATTTACGGCT
>CALHQN010000226.1 GCA_938036585.1 uncultured Campylobacter sp. | reverse complement strand
CGCATTTATGGAGGAGTTCAAAATGCACAGTAAAACTATCGGCGCGAGTTTATCTTTGGCGCTCGCCGGCCAACTTTACGCCATACCCGTTGCGAATCCGCTTACGATCGATAAAACCACGGATTTAAATAATTACGACGCCTATGAAAAAGATGTCGACGACGGAACCCTAACGGTAAAAAATCCGACCGCCGCGCAGATAATTACGCTCGATAGCCAACCGAGCGATAATTCCCCGTTGAATAATATCATCGTAAATAGCGCCACGGCAGCCGATCAGACGCTTAAGGGCAATGCTTTGACGATGAACGGCGGTACGCTCAATAGTATAAACGTAGCTTCCTCGCAGCAGGACGGTACCGTATTTAGCGAAAATACACTGAATCTAAACGGCGGTGAGCTCAGGAAAACGCATCTCGTTGAATCAAACGGTAGAGCTACGGCTACGAAAAATGTCTTAAATTTAAACGGCACTATGATTTATCACGGTCTTTCGGTTGTAGATATCAATGGAGGTGCGGCGAATGAAAATACGCTTAATATCAACGGTACCAAAGGTGAACGTTTAACGACTACCTTTACCGCTGCGTATCTCGGTAATAGCGGCACCGCCGATGGTAACGTTTTAAATATCAACGGCGGCACGATCGGCGATTCGTTGAGCGCTATGCGGGCCGCATTTGCATGGGGAAATAGTAAGCTTACGAACAACGTCGTAAATCTCAAAGATGCGGACGATCTTCGCGGTAGGATAGACGTTGCAAATATAATGTGGGCGCACGACGGTGCGGAAGCGAGAGATAACGTGCTTAACGTATATGTCCGCGATAAAGATTGGAGCCGATTGGATCTCTGCGTCGCATTCGGTCGGGAAAACCAAAAATTAAGCGGCAACACTTTCAACGTCTACGGCAAAAACGATACGTTTAAATCGATCGCGGGCTTTGAAAAACTCAATTTCTATCTAGCCGCGGATACCGCAAACGACGAGACGATTTTAAATTTAGTAAGCGGCGAGCTAACCGATATAAGCAAAGCGACTATCGGCGTGGGTATAGCAAACGGAGCGGATAAGCTCAAATCGGGCGATCGCGTAAATCTTATAAAAACCGCAAGCGGGATAAAATTCGGCGATATGGCTAACCGCTCCGAACAGTTAGTTCAAAGCGGGCTTTCGACTGCCTATACATTCGCCTTGCGTAGCGCTAACGGCGATAAAGACCTGATCGCCGACGTAACCAAAATCACGATAAATCCCGATCCGCAGCCTCTGCCGAATTCCGATCGAATCGGAGCGAAGCTAATGGCGCAAAATAAAAATACGCTGGAAACCGGCGCCGCGGTGCTGGGCGCGATAAATCAAAGCGACGATATCCTTTCGGGAATAACGGATACCGCAGACGGAACGTTTGCGTATGCGGGAGGTTTTAATATGCGCTACAATTCCGGCTCCTATGTAGAAAACAAAGGTATCTCCGTGCTCGCAGGAGCGATGGGCCGTATTGGGGACGGCGCGAGCCTGGGAGGATACGTAGAAACGGGCGGCGGTAAATATGAGAGCTTCAATGATTTCGCCGTCAAAGGCAGCGGCGATCTCAAATACGCGGGGGCGGGCATTGTGAGCGAATTCGACTTGGCGGAAAATTTCTATGCCAAATCGGGAGCCAAAATCGGTCGCATCAAATCGGACTACGAGGCTTCTCTGGCCTCGGGAAGGGCCGAATACGACGTAACGAGAACCTACTACGGGGCAAATTTAGCCCTCGGCAAGATTTTCGAGCTGAGCGCTAATCTCAATGCGGACGTTTATGTCAAGGGCTTTTATACGCATATCGATTCTAAGAAAACGGAGGTCTTGGGCGAGGGCATCAAGCTGGAGGGTATCGATTCTGTAAGAAGCAGGGCAGGCGCTCGATTTAATTTCGACGTAAGCGATAACGTGGAGCTTTTCGCGGGAGCCGCTTTCGAGCGAGAATTTAAAGGCAAGATCGGCGGCTATAATAGTGCCTACGCTATGGATATTGATGCCGCGAGCGTCAAGGGCAATACCGCTATCGGCGAGATCGGCGCGAAGTATTCGAGCGGCAAGCTGGATACTTCCTTGAAACTAGAGGGTTTAAGCGGCAAGAAAGAAGGGATCAACGCGGGATTGCGCTTCGTTTATAAATTTTAAGCGGCTAAAGTATGCTCTAGCCTGCGTCGGTGCAATCAAAGGGCGGGATTGAAATTGAAATCGGAGCTTTTAAATTTAGGTATAAAATCAAATTTTTTAGCTGCATACTATTGAAAAAGATTGGGCTTGCCGAGCGCATCGTCTCGGGAGCGCAAACGACGGATAAAATTTCGTTTGGATACGAGCCGATATGCCTGCAAAAGGCGTATGCATTGAATTTGAAACGCCCGCTTTCATTATGCGCGATGAAGATATTTTAAACTCAAGGCATCGTAACGTCGCGATGTAAATCTCAATAGTCGCGTCGTAGCAAAGTTTGCAAACCTTTCGCGGCGCATTTTTCGCTACAATTTACAAAACGGCGTCAAAAAAAAGCGAGCGTCTTTGGCGCAGACGCTTGCTAGGTCCCTGCTACGCCGCGTTTGCAAACGCCGTCGCCGATACGCTCGGGCTGAGCGGCGCGCAACGAGGATTTAAAATTCCAAACTCCGCCTTTGCAAGATGAAATTCCGCGCTTATTTCGTCGCACCGTAAATTTTAAAATGTGCGAAATTGTACCGCTTAGGCGATCGAAAAACAATCGCAATGCGGCGATTCAAATTTAAACCTCTCGCGTAAAATCGTCGCCCTGCGCGCCTAATGCCACAGATCCTGCGAGCTCGCGGAGCTTTTCATACTAGGCCAGGCAAGAAGCAGCACTACGGACGCCAATGGATTTAAGATTAAATTCGCTAGCGCCATGTATTTTACGACGCTTGGGGTGATGAGGGGCGGCGCGAGTACTTGCAGCATGCCGTAGATGATGTCTGCGGCGACATCAACGATTAGCAGCGCGGCGTATACGGCAAAAAGCTTGCATCCGGTAGCGGCGCGCAACTTAAAATTTATAATTATCCAAGCGAGCGTAACCGCAAAAATCAAATACGGCACGTATATTTGCAGCCTATTACAATCACATCTTCTAAGTATATAAATGGCTGAAAAATATAGCAGCGCCGCAAGCGCAATGCTGTAGGCGTATTTGAAGATTATAAAAACCTGCGGACCCGTGATATTTTGGATGTTTTTAAGCGCGTGGTAAAGGAATGTGAAGGCAAAAATCCACACTAAGATTTGAGAATCCAAGTACGCAATCTCGCCTTTTATAGAATACGCTATGCTCGCGACCAGTAGGCAGAGCGCGCCGAGCGTGCCTTGCAGCTTCGCTCTTTGAAAATCTTC
>CALHQN010000225.1 GCA_938036585.1 uncultured Campylobacter sp. | reverse complement strand
TAAATCCAAAATTTAGCCGTGTTTGAAAGCCAAATTTATGTTTAAATTTACGCTTTCGGCGCGATCGGCGGGTCGAGCTGCATGATCTTATCGCCTAGGCGCTGAAAATTTGCAAGGCTTTTTAGGTGGAAATACGCTAGCTCCAGATATCCGCGGCGCGCGAAATCCGCGAGCTTTTTGTCGCTTAGCTTCAAAAGCTTTTCGCGATTTACGACCGAAAAGCCGTTCAGCAGAGATGATTCCTTGCCGCTAGAGTTGATACCGAGCTCTTTGGCTTCTAAAATCCCCGCCTTTTGAAATTCCGCCGCTGCAACGCGCGTGCGCATATCTAAATCGGCGTAATTTTTCATCACCTCTTTTAAATTTTCCAAAAACGACGTCGGCTTGCCGTCTTTAAAAAGCGCCTCGCCGTCGCCTTTGATCTGCTGCGCGTCTTTGTCGAAGCAGATCGCCGTCTGCTCGCCGATCTGGGCTAGGAAAAACGGATAGTTCTGCACCGAGGAAGGCACCGTTCCTTTATAATCCTTATCGATCAGGACGTTTTTGGTGCGCCCTAGCAGCGCCACCATTTTGGGCTCTTTTTCGATGGTAAATACGATAACGAGGTTGTCCGCGCAAAATGGAATCTCCGGCGCGATTACAGGCACGAAAGGCGCGGTAGGGAATGCATCCGCGTGATACTGTAAATCCGCGTGTTTAACGCTATCTAATACGACTGGGGTCATGTTGATCCTTTAAAAAATTTTAGCAATTATATAAAAAAGAATATTAAAATTCTAAAGGGTTTTAAAATTTCAGCTGTTTTTACTTGTGTAAATTTAGACATTTGGAATTTTAAATTTGATAGAATTGCCGGTAAATTTAAGGAGCGAAAGTGGGCTTGGATGAGCTTTTGGCGCTTGCCGAGAATGCCGCAAAAAAGGCAAACGTCGCGATAATGCAAAACTACGACAAATTCGATGTCTTTGTCAAAGCGGACAGATCGCCGCTTACGAATGCCGATCTTGCGGCAAACGATGTGATAATGAGCACTCTGGAGCCTAGCGGCATCGCAATATGCTCGGAAGAGTGCGTGCTGGATAGCAAGCGGCGCATGAGCGAGGAGAGATTTTGGCTGATAGATCCGCTGGACGGCACGAAGGAGTTTATCGCGCGCAACGGCGAGTTTTGCGTCTGCATCGCGTTGATCGAGCGTGGGCGCCCAATTTTAGCAGTGATCAGCATGCCAATAAGCGGCGATATATATAGCTCAAACGGCGGCGGAGTTTATAAAAACGGCGTACTGCTCGCTCGCCCCACTAGCGCGCCGCAAATCTTCATGCAAGGGCACTATAGCAGATCCGCAAAATACGTGCAATTTGCGCAGAAATTTGGAATGCAACTAATGTGCAAAGGCTCTGCGATAAAATTTTGTATTTTAGCCGAGGGGGGCGCCAGCGCGTATGCGAGATTTAGCGACTGTTCGCTCTGGGACATCGCCGCTGGGGATTTTTTGCTGCATCAAAGCGGCGGAGTGGTGGTAGATCTAAAGACGATGGAGGCGCCTCTTTATAACGGAAAAAGCCTGATAAATAACCATTATTTGGCGGTCGGCGCGAGTGCTATGAAATTTTTACCTGAAATGTTAGAGTTTGCAAAGAATTTTTAAGCTAAATTTATAGTAAACGTCCTATAATATAAATCCAAAATTTTTTATCAAAGGATAAAAACATGAAGGGCTTTACTATGATCGAATTAATTTTCGTGATCGTGATTTTAGGTGTTTTGGCGGCAATTGCCATTCCAAAACTAGCAGCTACGCGCGATGATGCAGAGGTCGTTAGAGCGGCGCAGAGTGTATCTACATCACTGACTGATCTAATGGCTTATTATACTTCGCAAGGCGAGTATGATAATAGCACGACAGGTTTTAATAACATGACGAATGTTAAAAATCCTATTACTGTAAAGGGTAAGGTTTGTGCTACATATACCGTCGATAGCAAAAATCAAGTTACTCTTACAAAGAGTATGGATGGTTTGTGCACTCACGTATGGGAGATGCCGGGGCTAAAGAATATGAATGCCGTCTACTCATCCGACGCTTTATTGATTATTCAATAGCAGCTTCTTTGGCGCAGGGATTATCTCTGCGCCCTTTTATTTATAAATCCAAGCAAAATTCCAATTATCCAAACAGTTCCGAAAAATATAAAAATTATGCTCCAAAATTGCGCCAGATCCACGCTTTTGCTCGCCGGAAGCAGATACCAGCCTCCGCTATAAAGCGCCGTTAGCTTGGCTTGCAGCCCCTCTAGAGTCGCACCAGCCGGCACTGCCGGAACGTCGAATGCGCAGCTGTTAAACGGCTTAAAAATCGGCACCGCGCTTAAGTCGAAATTTAAAAATTTAACCGCCCCGCCGCAGCCGCTTATCCCTCCCATTTCGCCGTCTTCGCGCAATACGACGCGGATTTTGGCTAAATTTAGCGACGAGATTAGCCCCAGTACCGCTCCGTAAAACCATACCGCGTATCCGCATATGGCAGCGTAAACGCTCGCTTCGCCGCAGGCTAAAACGATCGCACCTAACGCCACGGCGCAAAGCGCAAAGCGCACATACACGCTAAAGCTTTCCGGATAGATGAAAAGAAATTTTTGCAGGAAAAAATATGAAAACGCCAGCCAGCAAAGCGCCCACACTGCGCAGAAAATCAGGAATTTTTTAGAGTATCTGTTTTGAAATTTTAAAGCCATGAACATCCTTTCTGCGCGTAATTTTATAATAAATTGCAGATATTTTCGCTAAAAATTTCATTCTCGCGGCAAAATTTCGAGCCAAATTTTGAATTAGGGAATTTTACGCGAATAAAATTCGGCATCGCGGAATTATTGTATCGCACAGATCGTGAGGGCTGCGGCTAGCACATTTTGCGCACTGCATTAACGTATTTTGTGCTGAGAACGCCGCGTTTTGGT
>CALHQN010000224.1 GCA_938036585.1 uncultured Campylobacter sp. | reverse complement strand
GACTACGCGCTCTGGCGCGATGCCTGCGCGCACGAAGAATGAAATTTTTTCAAAAACGTAGCCCGCCTGCAAGCTTCGCAGCTCAAAGGAGCGATAAACGATCGCACCGCCCGCGCCCAGAGGCTCTTCGCGTAAAATTTCGCGCGAGCTTAAATTTACGCTATATCTTTTGCCCGGCTCGAACTCTAGGCCGCAAATCTCGCCGATAGCGCGTACGGGTTTGGAATTTAGCTGCGTGGATTTGAAATTTAAAACGAGCGTACTAAGCGCCGCCGCGCCCTTTAAAATTTCAAACTCGAAGGCGCTCGGGTTGCCGTCGATGTCGATCTCTATGCGCTCAAAGCCGCGCAGATAGGCCTCGTTTAAGCGGTAGCTCTGCGGCGCGGTGATCTCGTCGTAAAAGCCGTGCGAGCGCAAAAGCTGCGAGTAGCGCTCCAAAAGCTCGCGCAAAATTTCAAAATGCTCGACGTACCACGCGTAGATGTCGCTAAGATCGAGCGCATCGACGCTAACACGCTCGGCTGCGAGCTCTTTGAAGAAGCTGAAAAGATAGCTGCGGTTTTTCATAAACTCGTAAAATTCCAAAGGAAATTTCAGCCTCTCGCCCGCGCCCAAGCTCGCCGCTTCCTTCATAAACAGCACGCGGTCCATCTCACCGCAGCTAGCAAGGCCCGGCACGAAGATCGCTTTTTCGTAAAATTCCGCCAAAGCAATCCTTGGGGCTAGCACGCCGCCGCTTTCACGCTGTACGGCGGCTTTTAGCGCTCTTGAGCTGGTATAAACGAAAAGGTTTTTGGAAGGTAGCGCGTTCAAATTTAATCCTTGCATTGAGTGATCTGCGCAAATTTATCGCGCAAAATTCTGCCCGTAATTTTAGCAAGAATTTTTTATCTTTGGCTTTGATCGCAAAGACGCGCTGTGGTTAAAAGTCTATCTTGTAGCCTAGGCTAGGGACGTTTCTTACGACCTGCTCGCCGATCTTATCGCGGATACGCTTGACGAAGGTGCGAAGCGCCACGTCCGATACGGCGCCCTCCGCCCAAACATAGCGCTTAATCTCGTCGTAAAGCACCAGCTCGCCTACGCGGCTTATCAGAAGCGAGACGAAAGAGAGCTCCTTTTTGGTTAGCACGATCTGCTGCCCGTCTCTTAGCAAAACTCGCCTGAGCAGATCAAACGCGTATCCCGCTCCCAGATCGATAAGAGAGATGTTTTGTAGCTTGGCCTCCATCAGGGCGCAAATTTTTAACGCAAACTCTGCGGCATCAACGGGCTTGAAAAAATATCCCTCCACGCCGATGTCTATGACGCCTTGAAGCTGGGACTGCTGGCTAAAGCCACTAAGCACGAAAATAGGGGTGTGTGGAAAGATATGTTTGATTTGGCGTATCATCTCAAGCCCGTCCTCGATCGGCATCAAAATATCAGTAATTACGAGATTCGGACTAAATTTTTTAAATTTTTTAACCCCCTCAAGGCCGTTTTGAGCGTCGTAGACGTTATTAAAAATATCCTCAAACGTCCTATGTAGCGAAGCTAGCAATTTGGCGTCGTCTTCGACCAGCAAGACGTCAAGCTCCTTTAAAACACAGCTCATAGCAGACCCTTCGAGGCGAAATTTCAAACGATTAATTCTTTCAAATTCTTACTTTTACTAAGCTTAAAGAATTTTATAAAATCACATGCGCTTAAATTTTGCGGCGGAAGCGGACGGAATTTTATCTGCGGGCGGGGCGGG
>CALHQN010000223.1 GCA_938036585.1 uncultured Campylobacter sp. | reverse complement strand
GAGATTTCAGGCGCGATTTGCAGATTTTTCTAAATTCATTCTTTTGCATCGTTTGATCTCTTCGAATAAAATATTAACGCTTATTTTAACTATTTTTTGTATAATTTTACGATAAAATTCTCAAGGTTTATTATGAAATTTCGTTTTTTTCTAACGCTTTTTACGGCTTTTTTATTTTTAACAAGTTGCGGCAGCGACGAGGAACAAAGCAAGATCGAGAGCAACGCCACTCAGCCGCAGCCCGAGACCGAAGCCGTGATCCAGGTCGATTACACCGCGCCATTTTCTCTTCAGCTAGATAACGGCAAAATTTTAAATATGCAAAAGACAAAACAGGGCTTTAATATCGATAATAACTCCACCGTGACGCTATTTGCGTTTTTTACGCCGTGGTGCGACGCCTGCGCCGTGCAGGTAAATGCGCTAAATGCCGCCAAACAAGCTTACTCGGGCAAGCTTGACATAATCGGCGTAATGATCGGCGACGCAAGCTTAGACGACGCAAAGACCTACGCAAACGCGCACGAGGTAAACTACGCGATCGCTTACGGCGAAGCGAACGACTTTTTCACAAAAACTCTAGGCGGCATAAACGAAGTGCCGTATATGGCGATCTACGACGAAAAGGGCGAGTTTAGCGCGCAGTATTTCGGGCTGATGCCGGAAGAAATTTTAATGACCGAATTGGAGAAAATTTTCTGATGTTCGAATTTTTTAAAAAAGGGCTTAGCAAGACCATAGGCGCGATGTTGGATGCGAAGGGCGAGGATAAAATTTCAAAAGAAATTTTAGAAGAGATGCTGCTTGAAGCCGACGTAGGCTACGAGCTCGTGGAGGAAATTTTAGAAAAACTGCCTGCAAAAAAGCTGGTCGCAAAAGATGATCTCAAGAACGTTTTAAAAGGCTATTTCGATTACAAGATCGCGCGAACTGCGGATGAAAAACCCTTCGTCGAGCTTATTTTAGGCGTAAACGGCGCGGGCAAGACCACCAGCATCGCAAAGCTTGCAAATTTATATAAAAATAGCGGCCAAAGCGTGATCTTAGGCGCATGTGACACCTTTCGCGCCGGCGCGGTCGAGCAATTAAAAAAATGGGCGCAGATTCTAAATTTACCGATCGTAGCGACCGCGCAGGGGCACGATCCCGCGGCCGTGGCGTTTGACACCGTAAGCTCGGCTAGCGCCAAAAACATCGATCGCGTCCTGATCGACACCGCCGGACGCTTGCAAAATCAGAAAAATTTAGCCGCGGAGTTAGAGAAGATCGTGCGAATATGTGACCGCGCAAAAAGCGGCGCACCGCACCGCAAGATCATCGTGCTCGATGCCACTCAGGGCAATCACAGCGTCGCGCAAGCCAGGGCGTTCAACGAGATCGTAAGGCTCAACGGCATCATCATCACAAAGCTCGACGGCACGCCCAAAGGCGGCGCACTTTTCGCCATAGCGCGCGAGCTTCGGCTACCGATACTTTTCGTCGGCGTGGGCGAGCGGATGGAGGATTTGGCGGAATTTAACTCGGATGAGTTCGTAGAGACGCTTGTGGAGGGAATTTACGCCTAAGCCTCGCGCCTGCTTAAATTTACATATTCTCGCCGAACAAGCTTAAATTTTACGCGCCGAAATGCTCGGCAAATTTTGTCGCTTTATTATCTTAGAATAAATTTTACTTAGAATTTTACGATTTTCGTTTAGGATTTTGCAAAATTCTCGCTCACGCACCGCATAAAAACGTACTCGCCCGCGTCCATTCGCACCAAAACACGTAAAATCCCGCCGCCATCAACAAAGCAGCGCGCTTATAAGAATTCCTCAATGATCTCAAGCCGCTTGAATTTCACGGTTATCCTCTGTCCGCTCGCAAAGATAAAATCATACTCGCAAACGCCTCTAGGCTTTAGCGAAAATTGATGAACTATCAGATCGTTATTTTTAAAGCTCTTGTCGTCCGTTTTAAAGCGGACGGCTAGGACGTTTTTGAAAACAAATTTAAAATTTATATCTCGGTAGGGCTATAAAAATTTCATCGCTAGTCTATCTTCGTTTTTTAAAATAGCGAATTTAAATTCAGTCAAAACGGCGTCGTGAAGGGTTTCTTTCGTACTGAACAGATACCTTTTCGGATCCGAGACGAACTGCCTGATAGGCTTTGCTATTTCGTTTTCATTCTTGCGAAGCGACTTAAAACAATCGTCAAAATACCAGATATTGCCCCTTCTTTTTATTTTTGCCGTGATCATCCGTCTGTCCATTTGCGCGCCTTTCTTAAATTTTACTCACGTGCACTGCATGAAAAACGCGCTCACCCGCGTCCGCTCGCACCAAAACACGTACAAGATCCCGCCGCTGCCGAACATCACCTCGCCGCCTTGCTCGCAGCTTGGAAGCTCGCTGTCAAGCTGCATCAAAAACTCCATCTTTTCGCCGCATATCGGACAGCGCGGCACCAAAGCGCCCTGTATCCACGAAGGCTCGCCGCCGATGCGCGCGAGGTTTTGCCTGCTGTTTGACATCCCCCAGTCCTGAGCCGCCCAGCGCGCGGGCGTGGGTGCAAGTGCTACTTCGCACTCCTTTATCGGTTCGTCCTGCACGTATTCGACCTGCGTCCTTTCGCCGATACGTCGCGGCATACCCTGCGCGTCGTGCTCGTAAAAGACTATCTCTCCTTCGTTTATCTCTCTAACATGCGCGGCGAGGCTTAGGCGCGGCAGCGATCGCACGGGCAAGTCACGGGGCAGCGGATCAAGCGTGATGAGATGAAATAGCGGATTTTGCGCATCGCCGTCCGGCTCGCCCAAGACCCCGCCGAGCTTATAGCCTACCTCGCCGCCATCAAACCGCCAGGTCGGATGGTGTTTCGCCAGATGCGGCGCGTAGGGCGCGCCGAAGTAGCCGCTCGGAAAGATTATGTGATACACGCGCTGTCCGCAGTATCTTTTGAGCCTGAATTTCTCGCCGCCAAAGCAAATTTCATCGTTCGGCGCTTTTTGTGATTTATCGGTGGCTGGCTCATTTGAATTAAATTTAGAATCGTGTTCAGCTGCGCACGCTTTAAAATTTTGGCTCGCTGCCGATTTTAACTCGCCAGCGTTAAATTTAACGGCGCTTGCCGCATCGCACGCTTCATCTAAATTTACATTAGCTCGCAATATGTCGCACTCGCTCGTTTGAGCTTGCTTGGCACCGCCGCATTC
>CALHQN010000222.1 GCA_938036585.1 uncultured Campylobacter sp. | reverse complement strand
ACTTTCCCGCGGAGATTACGAAGGCGCCGAGTTTGCTTTTATCAGGGCTTGTAAGGCACGCGACGATGATGGCTGTTTCGAGCTCGCAAGTATATACGACGGTGAGGGCAATGCGGCGCAAGCGGGCGTATTTTATGCCGCAGCGTGCGATAAAAACGTCGCCATAGCTTGCCACAAGCTAGGCAATCTATATCGACAAGGGCGCTTGGGTAGAGATCTCGCCGAGGCGGCTCGGTACTATGTCAAGGCCTGCGATTTGGGCTATGCCAAGAGCTGCCACAATGCGGCCGTGGTCTATTACAAGGGCGATTTCGGGCTCGTGGCGGATGCGGCAAAGGCGACGAGTTTTTTCAAACGTGGTTGCGACGGCGGGCTAGCGGACAGCTGCTATAGTGTGGGCCTAGCGTATGATGAGGGCCTCGGTGCGCCGTTAAATCGTGACCAGGCGGAGAAGTTTTACATCAAATCCTGTGAGTTGGGCTATGATGACGCCTGCAATAATTTAGGCTATTTGTATCTGAGCAAGGGGGATTTGCGCGGATTTTCCAAAAGGCTCGAATACGTCAAAAAGGGCTGCGACGCGGGCAATAAAAGATCCTGCGAGCTCCACGAGTTACTAAAAGAGAAAATTTTAAAGAAGCAGGGCGGTCGGTAGCCCAGCGAACGTTTGCCTGTTTGTACTGCTCGCCGCGCGCGTCGTCTGTCGTATGGCGTCTATTTTGCGCTATTCGCCTTGCATCGCATATTTGTACTGCTAGTCGCGCGGTATTGGTTTTTGCGATGGGCTTGTCTGCGATATTGCCGCGACGGGTTTGTGAGCTTTTGTAGCGCGCGCAATTTCGCCGAGATTTTACGACGTGCGAAATTCAGTAAGACGCAATAGCCAGTGCATGCGATTAGCTAAATTTAGCGGCGAGCTTTATTTGGAATTCTATTGCTATAAAATTTTTAAGGCTTAGTTCTAAATTTAGTGCTTGTAGAGATTCAACTTTAAAATTTTACGGACAGCGCTGCGAGCAAGGCATAAATTTTGATTTTAAAATTTTACGGCGCGGAATTTAGCGCGGAAGCAAAGCGCGAAGCTATGTTTGAGGAGACAAATTGGAATATGAGATCACGGGCGAGGTTCGAAATCTCCGCGTCCACGCTGCAAGAGGAAATAGCAAAATTTGGGTATTTTTCGAGATAGACGGCGTGAAACTGCGCGGCGAGTTTAACGATATCCCCGTAGAGGAGGGCGAGCTTGCGCGCGCGTATTTCATCCGCGGAGGATATGCGGGCAGCTACGTGATCATTCGAGTTCAGGTGGTGCGCAAACCAAGCCCTTTGCGCCGCAAGCTGGGGATCGCGACCGCCGTGTGTACGCTTGGCTTCGGCGCGGCGCTGTGGATCGTAGGCTTTGGGATTTTAAACGTCGGCGGGAGGGGCTCTCTAATTAATTTTGTCTGTGTTGCCGCCGCAGGATTTGGGGTGCTAAAAGAGGGCGCGGGCAATCTAAGAGCGTGGCTAAATCAACGCACGTCCGAGTAGATCGCTGCCGCGGCGTAAATTTCATAAATTTAATCCGCCGAATAAAATTTACTCACGCTCGCCGTATCTTTGCAGCGTAAATTTTGCTAAAATTCGCTCCGAGCGCGAAATACCATGCGTAAATTTAGAAAAAGGTAAAATTTTGAATCTAAACGAAGCCATAGTTGCCACCGCCAAAAAGCAAAAAGAGTGCCGGCTAGCATTTATAAAGTATCTGTTTTTGGGAATTTTATTTATAATAGTGCTACCCGTAGGCGGCGGGTTTGCCGTAGGGCATCTTTTTGAAAATCGCCTTGCACCGCTATTTTTCATCATTATCTATATTCCGTTTTTTCTCGCCGCGCTAATGGCTAACGCTAGCCGGGTGATCGACGAGCTGGGGGATTACAAAGCGTTTTATAAAGACGTTTTCGTCCGCGCCGCTATTCGGAGCACAGATCCAAATTTTAACTACGATCCGAATGCCGGCATCAGTCGTAAAGAATTTCGCAAAATCGGCATCTATTCGCCCGATGAGTTTCGCGCCGAAGATCAAATAGACGGCATTTATAACGGCGTCAAATTTAACCTCAGCGAAGCGATCCGCATCCCAAACGGCGCGACGCTGGAAATCGGCGACTCGGCGGCGCTAAATTTGCTATCCGCGATAGTTTTTGCTTGGTCGACGATGAAGGATATGCAGGTGTTCAGCGGCTCGGTTTTGGTATGCGAGTTTTACAAGAAATTTAGCGGGCAAACGATAGTCGCGAGTCGCACGCTAAACACCAGATTTTTAGGCGAAAAAGAGCAGATGGACGACCTGTTTTTTAGCAAAGAATTTAGGGTCTTTGCGGACGATAAGGTTGAGGCGCGGTATCTTTTGACGCCCGCGTTTATGGAGCGCCTGCGAGAGCTAAAGGAAAAATTCGCGGGGAAAATGGGGCTGAGCGCGGCGTTTATGGACGATAAGCTTTATCTGTTTTTAAACGGAGCGAAAAACAAATTTGAGACGACGCTCTTTTCGCCGCCGCCTAGTCTCGAGGATGCCGCGGGGATCAAAAAGGAAATTTTAGAGCTTTTGCGGGTCATAGGCGAGCTAAATTTGAACCCGGATTTAAGTAGGGCGGCGATTTTGGCTGATTAAACGCGTTGCAGCTACTCAATGGCTAAAATTTACTTGCGCTGCAGCTAGGATCGCCGCTATTCTCCGCTGCCGACCGAGATCCGCTACGGCTTGGATCGCTCATTTTCGCTACCGACCGGGGCGCGCTTAAGTAGCTCCTGTTCGCGAGCGAATAATCTGCAAAATCTCTCCCAGTCGTGCAGATAGACGAGCCTATGCTCTTTGCCGCTTTCGTCTATGTATATGCCCTGCGTCGAGCCAAGACTCATCTTTTGCCAGTAGCCGAAAAACGGCAATGCCTCAATGTCCTCTTGCAGCACGCCGAGCATCATGCCGTTATCGTAAATTTTTAGATCGTAGCAGGTCTTTTTCATTTAGACTTTCTAAATTTTATCACGACGGAATTTCACCGCGATATAAATTTGAAAATTCCGCTGCGATAAAATTCCGTCTTTTAGAATTTTACATACCGCGAAATTTACTGCAAATTCCGCCCCTTTAAATTTTGCGGCGTCAATCCTCGATAAAATTCTGTAGAATTTTACCGCAAGTAAAATTTAGCCCGCCAGCGCCTTTAGCTGCTCGGCACTTAGCCCGTCAACCAAAATATAGCTCGCATCGATGAAGCGGTAGTTTTGCTTCGGCAGCTGCGCGATAAACTCGTCGTATTCCAGCTCGGCGATGGCGCGGTAGTTACCTGCATCGTTTTCGTCGCCCTCTATGCCTATGAGCGCGATCTGCCAGCGCGCTACGTCGCTATTTTTCAGCATCTCCGCGTTTTGCCACTCCACAAACGGCTTGTAGGGCAGGATAGTGGGTAGGTCTTGCGTGAGCGCGTATGAGCCCATTATCGTGCCGTCATCTCCATTTCGGTAAAACCTCTGGTGCGCGCTGTAAGCGTCGAGGTACTGCACCTCGGTTAGCCGCTTGCTAAACTCGGCGGCGGGGTTATACGAGGCTAAAATTTCATCCATCATCGCGCGGTTTATCGTAAAAGGCCTCTCTACTCCGTAGCAAAAATTTACTTCCGTATCGCCGCCTAAGTGTTGATCTATCGAATGTAGCCCCGCCGCTATATCGCGCTCGTAGTCGAATTGCTCTATCCTGTCGTGAGTGTAAATTTCGCCGTTTTCATCCGTGATCTCGCCCCCCAGCTGCTTAGATAGCGCCTGTAGATACGAGATCGCCAAAACCCAATCAAAGACCGTCGCGGGCGTATTTACGCGCACGGCGTAGCTTTGCTGATCCTCATCGTAGCTAAGCTCCATTCCGCGCCCGCTCTTGCCCCGCACGCCCAAAATCAAACATTCATACTCGCTCAAAAGCGATTTAAAAAACGCCCTCTCGTCAAAGTCCTCGGCGCTCTCGTCTATGCCAAATACCGATAGATCGGGCAGCAGATCCAATGCCTCGCTAACGCTCATGGCGTCCGAATACCCCATAAATAGCGGTCGCTTTTTGTTTTTGACGCAGAATTCTACGCTCATCGTTTTCTCCTTTGTTAAATTGGCAAAATTGTAGCGAAATTTTACCCGCCGCCGCGAGCTAGATTTGCGCTCGTAAGCCCGTATTGCTGGTTGCACGAGCGTGCGCCGCAGCCGTCACAAAGCTACACTCCCAATCGCGAAAGCTTACGCGCCGATCGCGTCTTTTAGGCTCTGTGCGCACAAGCCTGCGCTCTTGAGCTCGCGCAAAATTTCACTCATCAACTCCTCTTTGAAAACGTCCAGTATCATCGCGCCCGCGTCCAGCTCAGCATAGCGCAGGGCGGGTTCGCTGAAGTTTTTAAGCTCTTTAAAACGCCGCTCGCCCCGCCTGGCAAATCCGAGCCGAACCTCGTTCGGACTAAGGCTCAGCACGCCGCTATTGCGAGCGAAATTATACACGCTAAAGCCGTAAAGCTGCGGATCGGTGGCTTTAGCTCGCACGCTCAAAATTTCCTCCAGCCGCGCCTTCGTGCCGTCTAGATCAAGCCTTGTTTGCAGCGCGATCTTGCCGCCCGTGTCGAGCCGCAAAAGCGCCAAAAACGAAGCGAAATCCTGCGCGATGATGTTTTGCTCGTCGCATTCGACGTCGATGTAGGCGACCGCAGGCTGTTCGCTGGCGCGGTAGTCCAGGCACAGATACCAGTGTCCGTCGCCGCTGAAGGGCACTAGCCCGTTAAGCTCGAAGCTCACGCACTCACGCTCCTCGCCCCAGCTAAAGCGCGTAAGCGACGGATGCGCCTCGCCGATGCCGCTGACGGCGTCCAGCGGGTAGCCCTCTAGCTCGTAGCGCAGGTAGCCGCCGTTTTGTACGCTTAGCATCATAACTAGCTCGCGCGGCAGGGCGTGCCCTAGCTCCTCTTCCGCGGCCCTCAGCGCCTCGGGCGTGAGCGGTTCTTGCAGATATGGCAGGTAGATCGGCCTGCGCCAGATGTTTGCAAGCTCGTTTGCATTCATTTTCGCTCCTTTAAATTTGCGGGTTAAAATTTTAAACTCAGGCTTAAATTTCAAGCTCGAAGCCGAAATCTCGGGCTATAAAATTTTAAAATTTTACGGCGCCGAATTTTTAATGGCCCGCTCGCCGTATTCGGCGTGTCTGCAACCATACGGCTC
>CALHQN010000221.1 GCA_938036585.1 uncultured Campylobacter sp. | reverse complement strand
TTAAAAAAGCGCTGGAGCCTTACACGCTAGATTTCGTAGCGCCTTTGGCCAAGGGCGATGAAAGCGAGGATTTAGAGGCATTCAAAACCAAACTAAAGCAGCTCGCCGATTTTTATATAGAAAAAGATCGCAAAGTAGTAAGCTTTTGGACGATGGGCTTTAATCAGCACTCAAGAGGAACCTGGGTCAATGAGCAAAGCTATATGGTGCATTTCCTACTCGGCAAGCAAGCTAAGCCGGGCTGCGGAGCGTTTTCGCTTACCGGTCAGCCTAGCGCTTGCGGTACGGCTAGAGAGGTAGGCACGTTTTCTCACCGCCTACCTGCCGATCTGGTCGTAGCAAATCCCGCTCACAGAAAGGTTTCCGAAAAAATTTGGAAGCTTCCAGAGGGCACGATAAATCCAAAACCGGGTGCGCACTACGTGCAGGCTCTGCGCAATCTCGAAGACGGCAAGATAAAATGGATATGGGTACAGGTCAATAATCCGTGGCAGCAGATCGCCAACGCAAACCACTGGATCGCCGCGGCGCGCGAGATGGACAACTTCATCGTAGTAAGCGAGCCATATCCGGGACTAAGCGCGAAAGTAGCCGATCTAATCCTGCCAACCGCAATGATCTATGAAAAATGGGGCGCATACGGCAATGCCGAGCGCAGAACGCAGTGGTGGAGACAGCAGGTCCTTCCTGTGGGCGACGCGATGAGCGATACGTGGCAGATGCTAGAGTTTTCCAAGCGCTTCAAACTCAAGGATTTCTGGGGCGAGGTTAAAGTAAATGATAAGCTTACGTTACCAAGTGTCTTAGATAAAATTTCAGAATTCGGCTATACGCCAGAGACTACACTATTTGAAGTGCTCTTTGCAAACAAAGACGCTCAGGCTTTCGCTGCAAAAGATCCAATTATGGCAAGCTTCGATAACTCCGAAGTAAACGGCGACTCACGCGGCGTAATTGGCAGCGACGGCAAAGAATTTAAAGGATATGGCTTTTTCATCCAAAAATATCTCTGGGAGGAATACCGAAAATTCGGCACCGGTCACGGACACGACCTAGCTGATTTCGATACATATCACCGAGTGCGCGGTCTTAGGTGGCCGGTCGTAGACGGCAAAGAAACGCTTTGGCGCTTTAACGCCCAATACGATCCTTATGCCAAAAAAGCGGCTCCGGATAGCGATTTTGCCTTTTATGGCAACGCCAAAGCGGCGCTTCCTAGCGGTGATCTGAAATCCGCTACTTCAGGCGAAGAGAAAACAAGCCTCGCAAACAAGGCTAAAATTTTCTTCCGTCCATATATGGATCCTGTAGAAGTGCCGAGCGAGGAGTATCCTTTCTGGCTATGTACGGGTCGCGTGCTGGAGCACTGGCATACGGGCACTATGACTATGCGCGTGCCGGAGCTTTATCGCGCTGTACCGGAAGCAAGATGCTATATGAACGAAGCCGACGGCGCCAAAATCGGCGTACAACAAAACGAGATAGTGTGGATAGAGTCGCGCCGCGGCAAGGTAAAAGCGCGCGTGGACTTCCACGGACGTAACATTCCGCCGAAAGGGCTTATCTTCGTGCCGTTTTTTGACGAGAAGGTTTATATCAACCGCGTCACGCTCGATCATACCTGTCCGCTTTCAAAAGAGACCGACTACAAAAAATGCGCGGTTAAAATTTACAAGGCGTGAATTATGGATAGGCGTGAGGTCTTAGGTATTCTTTCTTTAGCTGCGGGCGTAGGCGTTTTGGGGCTCGGAGTCGCAAACTCCAGCGAGCACGCCAGACTCCGCCCGCCCGGAGCTATAAGCGAGAAAGAATTTCTTAGCAAATGCCTAAGGTGCGGACTTTGTGTCGAGGCGTGCCCATTTGATACACTTAAGCTTGCGAGCTTTTGCGATCACGCTATTGCAAACGGCACGCCGTTTTTTATCCCGCGCGAAATTCCGTGCTATATGTGCGACGACATACCTTGCGTCGCAGCCTGTCCTAGCGACGCGTTAGATAAAGGCTTAGTGAGCGAAAACTCTAAGCTAAACGTGCGTCTATCCAAGATGGGCGTTGCGGTCATAGATACCGAGCATTGCATCGCTTATGCGGGCATCCAATGCGACGCGTGCGTGCGAAGCTGCCCCGTGATGGATAAGGCGCTCAGGATCGATTATCGCCACAACAACCGCACCGAAAAACACGCTCTGCTCGTGCCTGTCGTAGATAGCGACTACTGCACGGGTTGCGGCAAATGCGAGCATGCCTGCGTCACAAAAAAGGCGGCTATCAGCGTCGTGGAGCGCGAGCGCGTCATAGGAATTTCCAGCGATAACTATGTCAAAGGCTGGATCAAGGGCGACGACGCGAAGCTAAAGGACGCAGACACCAAAATCAAGCTCGATCCGCAAAAGAGTAAGGATTACTTAAACGAGGACGATCTAATGGAGGGGACTAGGCAATGAAATACACTATTTTAAGGCGTTTAAGCCAAATTTCTATTCTAGTCCTTTTTATTTTGGGAAATAATTTCGCCTTCAAAGCCGCGAGCGAAAACGGAATTTTATCAGGAATTCTAAAAGGCAATCTAAGCTCGTCGAAACTTTTCGGCACGATTAGCCTAAGCGATCCGTTTGCGACGGCGCAGATGATTCTAGCTAGCTTTTCTTTAGGCGCTACGGCGGTTATCGGAGCGCTTATCGTAGGAGCATTTTATGCGCTTATAGCGCCGCGATTATATTGCTCGTGGGTTTGCCCGATAAATTTGCTGACCGATCTTGCCGCGTGGCTTCGTAAGAGGCTTGGCATAACGACTAAACTCGTTAGCGTAAATCGCAAAGCTCGCTACGTCCTAGCGGTGTTAGCGCTTGTTTGCAGCGGGGCTTTCGGCTTTGCGGCGTTTGAGAGCGTAAATTTTATCTCGCTTTTCGCGCGCGCCGTCATATCGCTGAGTGCCAGTGCATTTGCAATCGCGCTACTGATCGTGGTTTTTGAAATTTTTGCAGGCGATCGCACTATCTGCTCGCGGCTATGCCCGCTCGGCGGATTTTGGGCGGCACTTAGCTATTTTAGCGTCATTCGCATTCGCCACGAGGTTGATAAATGCACGATGTGCGGCAAATGTAAAATGGTCTGCCCCGAAGTGCAGGTGCTCAAGATGATCGGGCGCGAAAACGGACGCGTTAGCAGCGAGTGTATCAGCTGTGGGCGCTGCATCGACGTATGCGACGACGATGCGTTAAATTTTAGTATATTAGGAGTGAAAAAATGAAAAAAATGGTTTTAGGCTTGGCTCTTGCATGCTGTGCGGCGCTATTTGCCGCGGACAAGACGGCATCTATAGATGCCGATAGCTTGGGCTTTATAAAAAGCGTGGACGAATCGGTACAAAATAAAAATTCCCTGCCCGATTTCAAATATAGCGAGGACGCTCCGGGCGCCGCTTCGAAAATCGAGCGCAGCTTTGAAAACGCTCCGCCGCTCATACCGCACAGCCTAGACGGGCTAGTGCCGATCACGACGGATAACAATATGTGCGTAACCTGCCATATGCCCGAGTTTGCCAAGGATGTAGGCTCTACGCCGATACCAAAAAGCCACCTGGTGGACTTCCGCACGGGCGCGGATCTAAACGGCACGCTAGCCGAGCAGCGCTTTAACTGCACGCAGTGCCACGTACCGCAAGCCCAAACCGATCCGCTCGTGAAAAACAACTTCAAGGCCGATTTTAGCAGGTTTAGCGACGCAAATTCCACTTCTAATCTCATAGATACGCTAAATCAAGGCGCCGAGGTTGAGTAGGAGCCAGCGATGAAATTTTTACCGCCGCTGCTACTTTGCGCCTGCTTCATCTATGCCGGTAACGGCGTCGCGACGCCTAGCGGCGCTGCGGGCATAGATACGCCGACGGAAGCTGGCTTCAGACTCGACATAGGCGCAAACGTCGCGGTGCTAAAAAGTCTAGACGGCGAAATTTACGCAGGTCTCGACGACGGCAAGCTCTATAAAATCACCGCTAGCTCCGCGGAGAATTCCGCGCGAAATTCCGCCGCCGGGCAAAATTTCGCAGATCAAAATTCCGTCGCAAGCACAAATTCCGATGCGGCACAGAATTTCAATGCTAAAGCAAGCGTAAATTCCACGGGAAATTCCACCGCAAATTCCGCTGCCGTAAATTCTTTAGAAAATTCCGCGAAGCAGAATTCTGTCGAGAATTCTACGGCATTAAATTCCGCCTCAAATTCCGCCTCGGGCGCAATATCCAAAACGCTAATTTTCGCCCTGTCCTCGTCCAAAAATTACCTAGACGAGCCGATGGGCGCTACCATATTCGACGTCGATAAACTAGGCGAAAAATACGCATTTTTATATAACGGCGACGCGTTTGAAAAGATGCTGGGCGTGTTTGCAGGCGGCAATATTACGCACTATAAATTGCCGATGACGGGGATCAAAAACGTCTATTTCTACGACGAAAATACCGTGATTTTACTAGGTCTTGGTAGCGAAATTTTATACTTCGACCTGTCTAGCGGCAAGGTAAGCTTCGAGCAAAAGCTCACCATCGCGTCTTTGGGCGGCAGCGCCTACGACCGCGCTAGCGGGACGTTGCTAGTCTCGTGCGAAGGCGGCATCGTATTTTATTTCGACGCGAAAGCGAAAAAGCTTATGAGTCAAAAGTCCCTGCACAAGGACGGGATCTACTCCGTAGCGCTGCTTGGCGATCGCATGATGAGCGGCTCGAACGACAAAGAAAGATCGTGCTACTACGAAAACGGCGATTTCGCTAAATTTTATAACGCCCGTTTTGCAGTTTTTGCCGTGGCGCTAAGCCCAGAGCTGGGCGCTTTTACCGTTAGTAACGGCGTGCGCGTAATCGATAAAGCAGGCGAGATCGTCCGCAGCATCGAGCTAGGTAACGATATCATCAACTATCTGCTTTTCGAAGGAGATTATCTCGTGGGCTCAGGGTATAATAGATATATCTACTTTTGGGGGCTAAAATGAATATTTCAAGCGTCGTGATCTATCTAGGCGCAAATACCGACGTAGCGGAGTTTCGTAAGGAGCTGCAAAACATCGGCGGCTGCGAGTTCGTAGCGTGCGAGGACGGCAAGGCGGTAGCCACGATTAGCGCGGAGAGCTTCGAGGACGAGATCGCCGCATTTCGCGCGATAGAAGCCATAGAGAGCGTAAGCGAGGCGATGATGATCTACTCTTACTCCGATCTGGACGCAGATATCGCCGCGGCAAACTCCGACAACGGCGAGCAGATAATGCGCGAGCTGGACGAAAAAGACCCGAGCCAGATCAAATACGGCGGCAAAGTGCGAGTCTAAATCGCCGCCGCAAATTTTAAAATTTCAAATTTTACTACCGAATGCAAATTTTAAAATTTAGAATTTTACCGCTAAATTTAACCGCGTAAGCAAGTTTAGAATTTTTGCAGCAAGCCGCTTAATCGCAAGCGCGCTGCGAATTATGGGCTCGTTAAGCTTGTATTGGATAATATAGCGCAATCTATCCGAAGGAGTAAGCTTGCGCCTGAAGTACCTTTATATAATAGTTTTTCTAATCTGGCTTTGCATATTTATCGCCTTGCTACCCTCACATAAAATTTCAGCGATCTTAGAAGCGCTTGGTTTTAGCGATAAAAACCTGACGCAAAGAGAGATCGTAGAGTTAAATTTAAAAGATTATCTAAAAAAACTTCACTACTTAGATAATTATCCGCAAATAGATTTTGGCAAGATGGCGGATATTCACTTAGACAAAAACGGCTATGAGAGAGTAAGGTTTTCATGGTGCAACGGCGATAAATATCCAGACGATAGATGCGAATTTTGGAAGCTGGATAAAAGGCTAAATTTTGATTATCTAATGGATCTGGGCTCTAAAATTTGCAAAAACGGCAAGCCCATAGAAAATG
>CALHQN010000220.1 GCA_938036585.1 uncultured Campylobacter sp. | reverse complement strand
GAGGCCTTTGCCGCTTGTAAAACCGCTTGTTGCTTGCACTCGGCTATCTCTTTAGGATACGCGCCGCAAACCGCGCGACCCTGCTTATGAACCTTCATCATCAAATCTACCGCATCTTGAAAGCTCTTTGCAAAAATATCCATCAAAATATAAACCACAAAATCCATCGTCGTCACGTCGTCATTGAGTAAGATCACCTTATACGGGCGCGGCACGAAGGATTTTGTTTTGGCGCGAGTGTGAATCTGCACACCGGTTTATTGGCCATTTTTTATCCTGGCAAAATCGCTTTTTATCACGTCGGCGCTGACCATCCCCAAATAATAGGGCTTGCCTCTTTCATCGCCCTCGTTGATATCGGTCAGCCTTTGATATTTGCCGTCTTTAAACATCACTTTAAATGGGATCGAAAGCGCGTGGCGATAGTCGATGTCGCTTAAAATTTGACCTACTATGCGCTCGTTCTGTTTGGAGTTAGCGATGAAATAATATGCGTTGAACTTTTTCGTAAAATTTTCGATCACCTGCGCATCGGTAATATCCTCAAAATAGATTAGCCCGACCATCAGAAAATCCGCGGAATTTTTTAACTGAAAGTCCATCAGATGCGGCGCTTCGATGCGGCATGGCTGGCAATACGTACCGAAAATATCAAACATCAAAATTTTATCGCTGTCCGCGAGCTTAAAGCCCTTTTCGGTGCGCTCGATCGTTACCTCGCCACCTACGACGCTTTTAAGCGTAAGGCGCTCGCCCGTTTTAAACGGCGTAAAAGGCACGCTCGCGCTATCCTCGCCGCCTATGCGATTACCTTTGCCTCGCTCGTCTGCGTTTTGGCTTTGTGAGGCTGCGCTTTTGGAATTTGCGCCGGACTCGCTCTTTGCGTCATCTCCGCAGCCGCCTAGGATAAAGGCCGCTAAACACAATGATAAAAATTTTTTCATTCAATTTCCTTGGAGTTTAAATTTAAGCCCGCATTTTAACCAAAGTTTTGTGAATTTAAAATGAATGCTTGTCGTATCGCTTCATCGCGCTTTGCGCTTCGCGGTCGGCTTCCTTGCGCTTTAGCGATTCGCGCTTGTCGTGCAGATTTTTGCCTTTCGCCAATCCGATTTCCGCTTTGCCTTTTGCTAAAGCGATACGCGCCTTTACGCGGTTTTTATCATTCAGATACAGCGACAAAACCACGATGGTAAGGCCCTCTTTACTAACCGCGCCTAAAAGCTTGTCGATCTGCTTTCGGTGCATTAAAAGCTTTCGCGCAGCTCCTTCATCGGGACGAAAGTGAGCGTTAGTGCTTTCAAGATAGCTGATATGGGCATTTAGCAAAAACAGCTCACCGCGGATCACGCGACAGAAGCTATCTTTGAGATTGCCCCTGCCCGCGCGCAGAGCTTTGACCTCGCTTCCCTTTAGCACGATGCCCGCTTCAAAGCTTTCAAGTATCGTAAAATCGTGAAATGCCTTGCGATTTTTACTCAGTTCTTTCATCTTTTTCCTTCTAAATTTAGTCCTAAGCTTAGCCCGTTTTTGCTTAAATTTAAAAGCGGTCGCGACGGAATTTTAAATTTTGGCTTTTAAATTTTAACCGCGCGCCTTGGAATTCTTATTTTAAGAAAAACACGCTGCTGCCGCTGCCGCTTAGAAACATATCGCGATACTTGCTCATCTTCGGATATAGCTTTATGCACGGCGCGAAAAGATCGTTTAGCTGAAAGCCGCCATATTGCGCCAGCAGCTGCTCGCTGCTTAAATGCAACATCTCTTGCGCCTGCGCGGCGTTTATATTTTGCATAAAGCTTGCGCGAAATTCGTTATAAACCGCGCCGGTGGAGCAAAAGATCGCTGGCGTTAAAATTTCGATCGCAGGCAGGCGGTCCTCGAAAGGCTCGATGATCTCGCCGATGCCGCGCACATTTGCGGCCTCAAGTCCGCTAACAAAAAACGCGACGTCCGCGCCGATATTTTGCGCGATCGCTATAAGCCGCTCGCGCGAAATTTTTAAGCTTAATTCCTCGTTCGCAAGCCGCAAAAACGCCGCCGCGTCGCTACTGCCGCCCCCAAGACCCGCGCCGATCGGAATTCGCTTTTTAAGCACGATCTTGTGCGAGCCGAAAAATTCCGCAAGCTCGCGCGCAAAGCCCGCCTGCTCAAGCGCCGCCTTGGCTTTTAAAATTATATTGTCCTCGATCTGCGTGGCACCGCATTCAAGCGCAAAGCCGCTCGCGCGCTCGAAGCTTATCTCATCAAAAAGCTCTCTGCGCAGTACAAAGCGCGAGGCGATCTCGTGGTAGCCCCCGCGCGTGCCGACGACTTTTAAAAAAACATTGATCTTTGCATAAGCTTTCAAAATTTTACTCCTTCTGCGCCTTGGCGCGTTTGCGTTAAATTTAGCGCGCGGCGAGCCCATCTAGCACGATTAAAATTTTAATCCGTGCACCGTGAAGCGCGCACCGCGGAATTTAACCCGCGATTATCCGTCTGATGCGTAAATTTATGCGACACAAAATTTTAATCCGCAACGCGCGCGAGTTAAATTTCAATCCGCGGCGCAAATCTATCCGCGTGATTAAAATTATAAGCCGAGTTATAAACCAAGACCGCACAGCCGCATGCCGCGCTAGATCGTAAATTTAGCTTAGCAGTACACCGCAAAATCAAACCCATTGGTGCAGACTACGCATTACCGCGAGCTGGAATTCCATTCAGCAAAGACTGCTTGTCGCGGCACCAAGCTCCAGCCTGCGCGCTTTTTAAATCGTTAAATTTTAATATCGCGGCGCGTCGCCATCGC
>CALHQN010000219.1 GCA_938036585.1 uncultured Campylobacter sp. | reverse complement strand
GTTGTTTTATAATAATCGCATATCAAAATTTAAGGCGATCTATGAAAAGGCTTCTATTTTTCGTCGTTTTTGCGCTGGCCGCTCTCGCCGCGGCGATCTACTTCAATCTCGATAGGCGCGAAGAGGTCGCACACAAGGCCTACGGCATCATCGATATCAGGCAGAGCTCGCTTAGCTTCGAGCGCAGCGGCCGCATTAGCGCACTTTATCGCGACGAGGGCGATTTCGTGCAGGCTGGCGACGTCTTAGCGGCTCTGGATACTGCGGATCTGAGTTTTCAAAGACAGGTTCAGATCGCGAGATGCGACGGGCTTAAATTTAGCTTGCAAAAGCTGCAAAGCGGCTTTCGTAGCGAGGAGATCGAGATGGCGGCGGCGAACGTAAGCGCGCTGCAAAACGCCCTACAGCTCGCTACTTTGACGAACGAGCGCCTCAAGAGCCTAGGCAAAACAAACTCCGCGTCCAAGCAGCAGATCGACGAGGCGTTTTATTCTATGAAACGCACGCAAGCCCAGCTGCAAAGCGCGCAGGCTAATCTGCGTCAGCTTCAAAGCGGCTACCGCAGCGAGGATGTCGGCGCCGCCCGCGCAAATTTGGCAAGCTGCGAGGAAAATCTAAAATATCTGAATTACCAAATCGAGACGCAAAGCGTGCTAAAAGCGCCATTTAGCGGGCAGATCAGAGCGCGCCTTAAGGAGCTCGGCGACATCAGCATGCCAAGCGTGGGCGTTTTTGAGCTTAGCGAAGTAAAAAACAAGCGCGCGAAATTTTATCTGAGCGAAAATCAGCTTCGCTTCCTGCGTGCCGGGCAGAGCGTGCGGATCATCGCGGCGGACGGCTCTAGCGCGAGTGCAAAGGTCGCCTACGTGAGCCAAACCGCGATGTACACGCCCCGCACGGTGCAGACCGAGGAGCTACGCGCCGATCTAGTGTGGGAGGCGCGCGCCGATTTCAGCGACGCGGACGGCAGCTTTCGCTTAGGTCAGCCGATCAGCGTGGAATTTTGACGAGCAAGCACTGCGCGTAAAATTTTAATGCACGAGCGAAATTTGGCGCGCGGGCAGCACTTTGGAGACTGCGGGCAAAATTTCTCGTCGCACGCGTCAAGTAAAATTTAAAGACGCGGACTTAAGCGATGCGAAATTTATGAGCGATTTTTGCAGCGCCTGCAGTTAGAATTTAGATAGCACAAAG
>CALHQN010000218.1 GCA_938036585.1 uncultured Campylobacter sp. | reverse complement strand
TTTCAAATTTTAATTTTAATTGAGCTATAATCACTAAATTTAAACCACCGTAGGAAGAGCTATGAAAACACAGAGCAATTTTATAAACCGCGAGCTAAGCTGGTTGCGCTTCAACACCCGCGTGCTGGAACAATGCAAAAAGGATATCCCGCTAATTGAAAAATTAAAATTCCTAGCGATTTACAGCACGAATTTAGACGAATTTTATATGATCCGCGTGGCGGGCTTGAAGCAGCTTTTTACCGCCGGCGTTATAACCAGCGGCGATGACGAGATGACGCCTCTTGAGCAGCTGCGCGCGATCCGCTCATATCTGAGGAACGAACAAACCGAGCTTGAGCAGCAGTATTTCGGCATCCAAAAGGAGCTTTGCAAAAACGGGCTTTTTATCAAAAGCTACGACGAGCTGCAGCCCGAGCTAAAGCCCGTGGCGGACGAGTTTTTCTTCTCGCAGATAATGCCAGTAATCGTCCCGATCGCAGTGGATGCGACCCATCCTTTCCCGCATCTAAACAATCTCAGCTTCTCCCTCGCAGTCAAGCTCTGCGACGAGGGCGCGCCCGAGTCGGTGCATTTCGGGATGATTAGAATTCCGCGCGTGATCCCGCGCTTCGTGCAGGTCGCGCAAAACACCTACGTGCCGATCGGCACCATCGTAAAGCGCCATGCGGAAGAGATTTTCCCCGGCTACAAGCTCATCAGCTCCGCAGCCTTCCGCGTCACGCGAAACGCAGATATCGTAATCGAGGAGGAGGAAGCGGACGATTTTATGATGATCCTAGAAGCGGGGCTTAAACTGCGCCGCAAGGGGGCTTTCGTACGACTTCAGATCGAAAAGGACGCCGATGCCGAGCTTTTAGAATTTCTAAATTCTCATCTTAAAATTTTTTACAAAGATATATATGAATGCGCCGTGCCACTTACGCTGGACGGGCTTTGGGAGATCGCTTCCAATAAGGATTTTTCCTTTCTAGCCCATCCTCAGTATCTGCCAAAGACACTGCCCCCCTTTAACGAAAACACCTCCGTTATGAGCGCGATGGAGAAGGAGGATATCCTGCTGATCCATCCTTACGAGAGCTTCGATCCTGTCCAAAAGCTCATCAAAGAGGCCGCCAAGGATCCGAAAGTCATCTCGATCCGTATGACGCTATATCGCGTGGAGAAAAACTCCCCGATCGTCCAGAGCCTGATCGAGGCTGCAAGCGACGGTAAGCAGGTAACGGTGATGGTCGAGCTTAAGGCGAGGTTTGATGAGGAAAACAACCTGCACTGGGCGAAGGCGCTCGAAGACGCCGGCGCGCACGTAATCTACGGCATCACGGGCTTTAAAGTCCACGCCAAGGTAACTCAGATCATCAAAAAAGAGGACGGCAAGCTTAAATTTTATATCCACCTAGGCACGGGCAACTACAACGGCTCGAGCGCTAAAATTTACACCGACGTGAGCTTTTTTACCTGCGGCGACCGCTTCGATAAGGACACGACAAATTTCTTCCACATCCTCTCGGGCTACAACAAAAACCGCAAACTTGACAACCTCGCTATGTCGCCGATGCAGATCAAAGAGCGACTCCTGGCGATGATAAAAAACGAGGAGAAAAAAGGCTCTGCCGGCAGGATCATCGCTAAGATGAACGCTCTTGTCGACGGCGATATGATCAAGGCGCTGTATAAAGCAAGCGCCGCGGGCGTAAAGATCGATCTCATCGTGCGCGGCATCTGCTGCTTGCGCCCGGCGCTTAAGGGCGTTAGCGAAAACATCCGCGTGATCTCGATCGTCGGCAAATACCTGGAGCACGCTAGAATTTTTTATTTCGCGCACGCGCAGCCCAGCCTATACATCGCGAGCGCGGATTGGATGCCGCGAAATTTAGAGCGCAGGCTGGAGCTGATGAGCCCGATTTACAACGAAAATTTGCAGAACAAGCTCAAAGAAATTTTAAAACTTCAGCTAAGCGACAATGAGCTCGCATTCGAGCTGCAAAGCAGCGGCGAGTACCGAAAGATCGTGCCGAAAAAGGGCGAAGAGAGGATCGACGATCAGGAATTTTTAGAAGCTTATTTTAGTAAAATTTATAAAAATATCCGC
>CALHQN010000217.1 GCA_938036585.1 uncultured Campylobacter sp. | reverse complement strand
TTGTTTTCTTTTTTTAATTATTAAATTTTTGATATTTTCATTTTAAAGGTTGATATATGGGTGCTTTATATTCTGCCATTGTTTGGTTTTTTAGGTCTTTTATAGCTGAAAAATTTGTTGGTTGGGTTCTTAAGGGGATTACATTCGGCAAGATGGTTTTTATTAATACTGCCTTGTTTGCTCTTGTTATAGCTTATGGCTGGGCTGCCTTTAAACTTATTATGTTTGTTCATGACTCTATTAATAAATTTATATCTTTTTTAAGTGATATTAGCTCCGGCGGTAGTAATGAAATTTTAGCTTGGGCTATGGATATTCTTAGGGCTCTTGGCGTTTGGAATGCCTTTGTTGATGTTTATAATGTTTTTTCCGTTCCTATTGTTTCCGTTATTTTGCTTTATGTTTATAAGATCGGTTTTAAAGTTTTGCATTCCATGCAACTTACTCTTACTACTTTTAACATCGCCAGGCTTTAACCTATGATAACCTATATAGTCGGCAATCCAGGCTCCGGAAAATCCTATTTTGCGGTTTACAAGCTTTGGTATATGTTTATCTATAAGCCAAAGCCGGCTAAAGGTATTTTAGGCAAAATTTTCAAGCCTAAACTTCCTAAAAATGAATATCTCTATGCCTATACTAATATCAATGAGTTTAAATTTGAGCTTGACGAGCGATTATTAAAATTTGACTATGATGAAGTATATGCCAACCTTGCAAAGCTTTACAATGCCTATAAGGTAGAAAAAAAGACCGATAAGGAGCTGATCGAGCTAGCTAAAGAAATGAGGCTTTATAAGGTTCTTTTCGTTGTTGATGAGATCCATAACTACTTTAAGGCCAAAGAAGATCCAGTTCTCGTTTGGTGGGTCACTTACCACAGACACCTTTACCAGGATTTGTATTTCATCACCCAAGATTTAAGCCTGGTAAACAACGAATACAAGCGTGTAGCCGAGAAGTTTTATCTTGCTATAGATAGTTCCAAGCGTCTATTCTCTACACGCTTTAAATACGCTTATTTTATGTCTTATAAGATGTTTAAAACCGACCGGGTCAATAACTTTAATATAAATTTGCCTTTTAATCAGGAAGTTTTTAATCTTTACCATTCCGGCCAGGACAGCAAGAGTAAATCCGTAGTTAAATTTTTTATGGTCGCTGGCCTTATTATCTCTCTTTTAAGCTTGTTTGCGTTTATTTACGTATTTAATACCTTTTTCGCCGTTCCCGACGAGTATAAAAATGACGAGCCTGCTCAAAATTTAGCCTCTCAAGTTTCTACGGCTTCGGCTACTCCCTCTAGGAATTCTTTGCCGGCTAATGTTTCTAAACCCGACGAGCCTATCGAGGCTGCTTATATTTACGAGATCGTTTGCGTTGCTGATAGCTGTCGTTTTAAAGGCGGTTCGGGTTCTTTCCCTTATACCTATGTTTCTTTTGTTATTTCAAGACATAAGCCAGCTTATTTTTATTCTACTACGAAAAATAAGCATTATGTTGAATATTACCTTGTTTTTAAATCCCCGGTGCTTGATACTATCAAGCTTGCTTCATTTCAAAATTCTATTAAAGGTGCTCTAAATGAAAACTTTCAAAAAAATCCTGATCCTAACTCTTTGCGTAATTAGTTTTTCTAAAGCTGAAATGATTTACACCGATCTTGTAAATTTCGCTCAGCTTGCAAGTATATCCAACAATATATCTATTGTAACAGATGATAGTATCGACGGCAATTATTATTACTTTATCTACCAGCACGATACAAATTTAACCCTTTCTATGTTTAGGAAAATGCTTGAATCTAAGGGCTTATTTCTTTACAAAAAGGACAATTTTTACTATATTACCGATAAAAAGCTGCCTGATTACGATTTAAGGCGCATTGATCTTAGCAATTACGTTGTTGAGGACGTTCGCCGTATAATGGCAAATTTTGAGCTAAATGCGACTTATTCCACGACTTCAAACTCCGTATTCTTTCGCGCCGATGACGTAGCATACGAGCAAATTAAGCAAGCCGTAGCTTCTATCGATAAGCCCTTGGAGCAAGTTGAGTTTAAGCTCACTATCACGGAAACTAATCTAAAAGATATTAAAGACCGCGGCGCAAAGCTTCAAAGCTTGCTAAAGCCGCTTAATCATGGCGATTTAGCCTATTATATAAATCTTATCACTTCGCCTTATACTACTAATTCAAACGTTGTAAGAAACGATAGCGAGGGCTTTTTTGGCGTCTTAAATTTCCTTGATACAAATGGCTTAACCAAAATTATATCTAGTCCTTTTTTGACTGCTAAAAATCACACTGAAGTTAATTTCTCTGCCGTTCAAAACATTCCTTATTTAGTTCAAAATAGCCAGACCTCGGCTACCCAGACGACAACTCAAAATTCATACGAATACAAAGACGTTGGATTAAAAATTACTCTTAAACCCGTTATTCTTAAAGATCACGTTGATTTTGATTTACATCTTATCCTTGAGGATTTACTTTCATCTGCGAATACATTAACGCCCATTACAAGCAAAAAGGAGCTTAAGAGCTCGTATTCTCTCAAACGTGGCGATATTTTAGTTTTATCAGGCATTAACAAAACTACTACTCAAAAACAGCGTAACGGCATCCCCATTTTAAAAGACATTTACATTCTTAAATATCTCTTTTCCGTCGAGCAAGACCAGGACATTAATTCCGTAGTTACTTTGACTATCCAAGTTATCTAATCTAAATTTTGTGTCGTGCGGCGCGTAGCGTGGGAGCAAGGGTTCCCACGCCGCCGCACATAACCAGGGTGCGGGGGAGCCGCTTGCGGGTTCGCTCCCCCGCCAAAATGAGCGAAGCGTTGGCTTTGGCGGCAAAGGCCGACTTTGCGAGCGACGCGCGCCGTGCGCGCGGAGCAAGCAAAGAAGGCCGCCTTGTCAATCTAATAAAAAAGTGCCAGTTTTAAGGTTGAGCGTGTTTGGAATCAGTGAGTTTGACCGGATTCAATGTCAAGAAAAGCTAGAAAAACAAAAAGCCTATATGAAAAGCTTTAGCTTTGTTAATGACTTCGGAGAGGTTAGAAGCTTGCTTGATTTTTCTATGGCCGCAAATTTTAGCCGTAAGTATTACGCCGAGGTTGCCAACCGCGTAAATACGTTCGGTTCTTTTGCGATAGATTACGCCCAGCGCCCGGTATTTCTCACGATCACGCTTAACGGCTGCTTTCGCGGCGCATTGAGCGGCGATTACTCCAAATTTAAGGATAAAGATATGAAATTTTTACCGACCGAGGTTAAATACAAGGTTAAAAACGGTGCGCCCCTTACTATTAGCGATTTGTGCGCTACTTTAAATCATCAGTGGCGTATATTTTTTAGACGTTTTACAGCTAAATTTAAGGTCGATTACTCTTATATAAGGTGCTTTGAGCCTCACAAAAAGGACGGCGTGCCTCATATCCACGCCCTGCTTTTCGTTCCTAGCTATACGATAGATTTTCTTAGGCGTTCTTACAAGGATATATTTTACGCGCCTCAAAATTTACGTGTGGACGCTATCTCACGCGAGCAAATAGCCAACGGCGAAACAAACGGCTTCCAAACCTCTATACATAATCCGGCTGGCTATGTAATGAAATATATTCAAAAAACCTTTCTAAATTTGGACAAAACCCAGGAGCTTGACGATCTTGCCGCTTGGTATGTAAAGCATAAAGTAAGACGTTTTTTAACTTCTCAAAATAACGTTCCTTTGTGGGTTTATAGGAAAATTAATTTTATAGCTACAATGCAAGATTTCTATCACTTAAATAACTTTAAAAACGATGATAATAACGTGCTTGAATGGGATAAACAAAGCGATTATATATACATCAATATCCCCGAGCGTAAGGAGGTTATCATTTATGATAACGGCAAGCTGGAGCATTACGTCTGTGATAGGCTTATAAATAGCTATGATCGTAAAAAACCGCCTAAAAAAGTAACTTCTCAAACTATAAAACCTGATCTTGACGCCTGGGTTGATGCCTGGTACGTACGCGAGGGAGAAAAAATCAAACGCGAAGCAATGAAAAACCGAAAAGAATTCAAAAAACCGCCTTTATGGATGAAAAATTACGAGCTTTACAATTATTATTCAAGGCTTGATAAAGCCAACTGCAATATTCAGCATTTAGCCTACGTTGAAAATATTATGCTTGATCGCGGCCTAAATTCATTTACAAAAAGAAACACAAAGCACGATTTAAATAATCCTGACCTCGAGGACTTTATTGAACGTGGATTAAGAGAGTATCAATTTTAATGACGCTTAACGAGCTTTTTAAAAATTATCTTGAATACTATGAGCTTATTCTAAGCCCCTCTACGCTTAGAAGTGATATCGCTACGTATAAGAAGCATTTTCAAGATGGCTTAGGTTTAAAAAACGTGAATGAGATAAATTTCATTGATATTCAAAGATTTTGTAACGAGCTTATCAAGCGAGATTACAAGATTAAGACCGTTAAAAATATCCTTGCAAAGCTCAAGGTTATTTTTAAGCTCGCTCTAAAACTCGAGATAATAAATAAAAATCCTTGTGATTTTATCGAGTTGCCTAAATTTGATAATAAAAGATACTTTGATTACAGCGTATCGATCCAAAAGAAATTTATAAAAGCCATTTCAGAAAATAAAGAGCCTAACGCGGATATATTCTTTTTTCTACTCCACGGTCGCCGAAAAAATGAGGTATTAAGCCTAAAATTTAGCGATATAAACTTTAAAACCAGGACTTATACGATCCCATTCAAAATAAACAAAGCAAAGCGGGATATGGTCTATAAAATGAGTGATGAGCTTTATGATCGCCTTTTTCGTCGATACATCGAAGCAAAGAAGCGAAACAAGCTAAACGGCTATGTATTTGTTAATCCAAGCACAAACGACAAATATCAAGATTTGCGTAAGAGTTGGAACTCACTATTAAAACGCAATAATCTACCTAGAATTAGATTACATGATATAAGGCATCTAATCGGTACGTATTCAATCAATTATCTTAAAATTCCTATCGAGCAAGTATCGTTTACGCTCGGCCATACAAATATTATTACAACTCAAAAATATATTACTGCAAACGTAAGAAAATCTAAAGAAACTATCGAAAATTTACTTAAATCAATTTCAGAATAAATTAAGCGTTTTAAAAAGTGCTTTCAAATGCCGATAAAATGGGAATTTGGTTGCGGAGGACAGATTTGAACTGCCGACCTTCGGGTTATGAGCCCGACGAGCTACCACTGCTCTACTCCGCGATGAAATTTGAGTGGATGGGGTAAGAGGATTCGAACCTCTGGATGATTGGACCAAAACCAATTGCCTTACCGCTTGGCGATACCCCAGCCTGTAAAAAGAAAGGTGATTATATATATTTTTGCCTTATTTGTCAAGCTTTTTGGCAAATTTTCGCCATTTTTTCAAAGTTTTTCCATAAAAGCCGTGCTGTATGAGCCGTTTAAGCGTCTGTTTATATCGTCCTGCCAGCTAGCAGGGAGCACTTCAAGAGCCCTAAATTTAGGCAATAAATCCAAATTTTCACTCGGATTAAAAAACAGTTTATTTATTTGCATTACGCTTAGTGCGTTTTCGTTTTTTTGCAGGATCTCTATCTCGCAGCCAGCACTACATGAGCCATTTTCAAGTACCTTGTAGTACCAGCCGGTTAATCCCGTGGCAAAAATCTCTTTGGCTAAATTTGCATTCCCCCAGCGTTTTGCGAGCTTAAAGCACGGTTTTCGCGGCTGGGTTACTTGTAGTACTAATGAGCCGATTTTATGCACGTCGCCCACGCTCACGCTAGTTTCATCCAGCCCGCTAACGGTCAAATTTTCGCCCATCGCGCCTAATGGCAAATTTTTAAGCCCAAGATAAGCTTCCCACGCGGGATAGTTTTCTAGCGAATTTGCAAATACGGCTTTATTTACGCCGCCGTGATGCTCAGTGTCGGCCACCTCGTCGCCCTCAAAGCCAAGCTCGTTTGCGTAGATTTCGCCCGTTTGTGCATTTTTAAATATCGCCGAGCGCCACGCCTTGCCTAGCTCGTCCGCAGCTGCCGCGCTGCCGTACTGCCTTGCTTTACCTATCAAAAGAGCCTTTACGAATGCCATCTTGCCCTCACGCCACGTTTTGCAGATTTAGCCTAACCTGCTCGCCCTCGTCGTTAAACTCAAATCTCACCGCCCTAGCCCCGAAGCTCTTTGCGATCGCCTCTAGCGTATCGCGCGCGGATTTGTGGATCTTGGACTGGAGCTGATTTATCAGGCGTACGGACATCTTTTCGACCTCGGCGCGCGCCTCCTCTATGAGCCTGTTTTTATCCTCCTCGCTAAAGCTGCTACCGAAAAATCCATTTAGCGAATCAGGCAGCAAAAACGGGATAAATTTGCCGTTTTTCTCGTCGTAAAATTTCATATTCGCGATCGAAAATTTGTATTTGCAAGGCGGCATCTTGATGAGATACTCCTCGCTCGCGACATTTACGATCTCTAGGCGCGGGCTCGTTAGGTCGTAGATGAAGTTTATCTCAAACTCAAATATCATCGAGAGCTTTTTCTCGCTCACCAGCCAGCGTAGATACTCCTTGCCAAAACTGCCAAATGCGTGGTCGGTTTTGGTCACGATCTCTTTGCTATAGACCTGAAAAACAGATAGCTCGCCGATGGATTTTAGCTGCGATATCTCGGTGCTAATCTGCGTTGTCGCAGGCTTTTGCGCGGTTTTTAAGGCTTTACTAAATCTAAAAATCGTAAATACGCAAATCGCCAGCAAAATCGCTAAAATAAGGCTTGTAACATCTATCATCTTTGCTCCTTTAAAAGGCGATTTTAGCGAAATTCGTTAAAATAATCGTTAAATTTGAGTTTTTGGCTGTTTTATATCGGTATAAATTTGGATCGTAAGTTTAAATTTAGTGAGCTTTTAGATTCGGTGCAGTTTGGCAAAACCCGCACCTTTGAGATACGGGTTTTAAATTTTACGCAAATTTGAGGCAAATTTAAATAGCTTAAAACACCTGAATAAATTTAAAATCATGCTCTCTAAGCACTTTTTTGATGAGTTCTTGATGGTCTTCACCCTTGGTTTCCAGCGTGATCGTGATATTAGCGTCGCCGTACTCCAGACTCGTGGAGAAGCGGTCGTAGTCGATCTTTACTATGTTGGCATTTGCGATCTTTAGGCTATCGGTTAGGCTCATGAGCGCGCCTGGTTTATCTATCAGCGTGATTTGTAGCGCCATCTTGCGGTGCGACTTTATGAGACCTTTTTCGATGATGATGTTTAGCATCTGCACGTCGATGTTGCCGCCACTTAGGATGATGCCGATCTTTGCGCCCGCGGGGAATGCAAATTTCGCGTTCATCAGCGCCGCTACGCCCGCCGCGCCCGCGCCCTCGACGATGATTTTTTGTTGCTCGAGCAGATAGAGTATCGCGCTTGCGATCTCCTCGTCATCGACCTGCACGAACTCATCGACGCACTCGATGATCGTAGAGAGCGTGATCTCGCTCGTATCCCGCACCGCGATGCCGTCGGCGATGGTGCGGACCGATTCGGAATTTAGCGGCTTTTTCGCGACGAAGCTATCGTGCATCGCAGGTGCGCCCTTGGCGGCTACGGCGATGATTTTGATGTCCGGATTGATCTGCTTGGCGCAGCTGCAAACCCCCGTCGCAAGCCCGCCGCCGCCTACGGGAACGACGATGTATTCAAGATCAGCGACCTCCTCGATCATCTCAAGCGCGATCGTGCCCTGGCCTGCTTGGACGAACTCGTCGTTGAAGGGATGCACGAACGTCAGATTGTGCTCCTTCGCATATTCCAGCGCAAACGCGTACGCCTCGTCGAAATTATCGCCCTGCAAAATGATCTCCGCGCCCAGAGCCTTCGTGCCGCTGATCTTTAGAAGCGGCGTGGCTTCCGGCATTACTATCACGGCGCGCACGCCGAATTTTTGCGCGCTCATCGCTACGCCTTGGGCGTGGTTGCCCGCGCTTGCGCAGATGACGCCGTGCGCCCGCTCCTCGTCATTAAGATGCGCGATTTTATT
>CALHQN010000216.1 GCA_938036585.1 uncultured Campylobacter sp. | reverse complement strand
GCCGAAGATGACGGGCGGTTTGACGCAGCGGCTGCCGTAGCTCTGCACCCAGCCGTTGGCACTAAACGCGTATCCGCTCATCTGCTCGCCGAAATACTCGACCATATCGTTACGCTCCGGCTCGCCGTGAACCAGCACGTCTAGGCCGATCTCGTCTTGAAATTTGACGCAATCGTCGATATAGGCTTTGATCTGCTTCTCGTAATCTTCGCGCGCTAAAAGCCCCTTTTTGTAGGCGTTACGAACCTGACGAAGCTCGGCAGTCTGCGGGAAGGAGCCGATCGTAGTGGTAGGTAAAATTCCATACCCGAGCTCCTTTTTCTGCACCTTGATGCGATCCTCGTAGCGATCGGTGCGCTCAAGCTTGCTTAGAGAGCTCACGCGCGCGGAAACCTTCTCGTCGTGGATGAGCGGCGAGCTAGCGCGAGTTTTGGCGGATTTTTGATTCTGCTCGTAAGCCTTCATGCCGTGTTCGCACATCGGAATTTCAAAGAAAAGATGGGTCAAAATCGAAATTTCGCTTAGCTTTTCGACCGCGAAGCTTAGCCAAGATTTGATCTCAGCGCTTAGCTTGTCCTCGTATTTTAGCGTGAAAGGCACATGTAAAAGCGAGCAGGAGGTGCCCACGTAGATGCGCTCCTTTGGCACGTAGGCTTCGATAGCTTTGAGCTGAGCTAGCTTTTTGTCGATATCACTCTTCCAGATATTACGCCCGTCAATCACGCCAGCAAAAAGCACGGTCTTAGCGTCTTTTAAAATTTGAAGCTCTTTTTTTATATTCTCTTCGCTTGCATAAACGAAATCAAGCCCGATCGCCCATACATCGGTCTTTACTATCTCGCGCACGGCCTCGGTCGCGTGCTCGAAATAGGTCATAAAGATGATTTTTACGTTGCTTGCAACCTTGCTTAGGGGCTGATAAATCGGCACGATCTTCGGCGCTAGCTCAGCCGCGCGATCCGTTACGAAAATCGGCTCGTCGATCTGAACTACGACCTCGCTATCAAGCTCGCTAAGAAGCTTTAGCAGCTCCTCATATTTCGCGACAAGAGCGTCTAAATGCGCGAGCGGATCGCTTTTGTCGCTTGATTTACTAAGCGCAAGATAGGTAATAGGTCCGATCAAATTTATCTTTAGCGCGCAGGAATCCTTAAAATCGTTATCTTTCGCGGCCTTGTACTCGCTTAAAATTTTACTAGGATTTAGGCTAAATTCCGTATACGCAGAGATCTCAGGCACGATATAATGGTAGTTTGTGTTAAACCACTTCGTCATCTCCATCGCGACTGCGTCTTTGCTGCCGCGCGCCATCGCAAAATACTGCTCATGCGCCGAAAGAGTCGCAAAGCGCTGCGGGATCACGCCGAAAAGCACGCTGGTATCGAGCATCAGATCGTAGTATGAAAAGTCGTTTACGCTAATTAGGCCGCTCCAAGCGTCCAGCTGATATTTGATATGGCGATCTTTTAGCTCTGCGGCGACCCGCTCCAGCGCGTCATAATCGCACTTGCCCGCCCAATAGCTCTCCAAAGCCTTCTTTAACTCGCGCTGCTCCCCGATACGCGGAAAGCCCGTGACGTAACTTTTCATTTCAGTCCTTTACGTAAAATTTGATATTAAAGGTTGGATTTTATCTTAAAATTTCTTTTGCCGCTATTAAAATTTTAATCTAATCTCGCAAAGCAGATAAATTTTATAGTAGTGCATAAGCGGTGTAAATTTAAACCGGATTCGCTTTTACGGATTTTAGTAAAAGCTCCCGATTTCAGATAATCGGGAGCG
>CALHQN010000215.1 GCA_938036585.1 uncultured Campylobacter sp. | reverse complement strand
TCCGCTTTTGGTGCAGCTTTTTATCGTCTATTTCGGACTTCCAATCGTTGGGATCACACTTGATGTTTGGGCTGCTGCGATCATTACCTTTAGCCTCAATATCGGCGCTTACGCTTCAGAGGCGGTGCGAGCTGCGATCCTATCAGTGCCAAAGGGACAATGGGAGGCGGCTACCTCTTTAGGCATGAGCTACGCTCAAATTCTGCGCCGCATTATCGCTCCGCAAGCAGCGCGCATATCGCTGCCGCCGCTATCAAATATATTTATCTCTACGCTTAAAGACACTTCGCTCGTAGCCTCGATTACGATGGTCGATATGTTTATGGTCGCTCAACGTATTGCTGCGCGGGCATTCGATCCGCTCACGTTATACGTGCTGGCGGCGCTATTTTATCTAGCAGTCTGCACCCTTCTTACGTTTTTGCAATCCAAGCTAGAGCGACGATTTTCAAGGTTCGTGTGATGATAAAATTTACGAACTTAACTAAGCGCTTCGGCGATCACGTTGTGCTAAATGGGCTAAGCTTAGAATTTCACGACGGGCAAACGACGGTGATTTTAGGAAGCTCTGGCTCCGGCAAATCCACGATGCTGCGCTGCATAAATCTGCTCGAAATTCCAAGCGGCGGCGAGCTACAGCTAGGCGAGTTTAAGATAAATTTCGACGCTCAGCATAAAACAAGCGAATATCATCCATTCCGCGCGCATACGGGCATGGTTTTTCAAAGCTTCAATCTCTTTCCGCACCTCAACGTCTTGCAAAACGTCATCGAAGCGCCCGTACACGTACTAAAACAGCCACGCGAGCTTGCCGAGGCAAATGCAATGACGCTGCTAAAAAAGGTCGGCATGGCGGATAAAGCTGGCGCATATCCGGCTCGCCTCTCCGGCGGTCAGAGCCAGCGCGTAGCGATAGCTAGAGCGCTAGCGATGGATCCGTCGTTTTTGCTGCTAGACGAACCGACTAGCGCGCTAGATCCGGAGCTAGAAGCCGAGGTGCTAAAAGTCGTCATAGCCCTAGCCAGAGAGAAAAAATCCCTCGTCATCGTCACGCATAATATGAATTTTGCTCGCAAAGTCGCGGACAGGATTTTGTTTTTGGATAAAGGCAAGATCGCGTTTGACGGCGATGCGGAGAGATTTTTCGCTAGCCGAAACGAGCGTATAATGAGCTTTATCTCGGCGATGGATATAAGATTTTTGAAATTTTAGCGATAAATTTAAGGAGAGAAAATGAAACTAGACACGCTAATCGTAAAAGGCATCGAGGCCAAGCATAACCCTTTTGGAGCCGTCGTGCCGCCCGTTTATCTGGCGACGACGTTCGTGCAAGAGGGGCTAGACGGCTTTGGCGAGTTTGCCTACTCGCGCGGCGCAAATC
>CALHQN010000214.1 GCA_938036585.1 uncultured Campylobacter sp. | reverse complement strand
ATTTCTGCACAACATTCAAATCCATCTCAAAATACTTGCAAATCTTATTTCGTATTGCAGGTCAGATTTGGTCTACGATACTTCGTTAAATTTGATGGTAAATTTAATAAAATTTGTAAATTTGCCTTCACCTAAACAAAACATGCGGCGCGACAGCGCTACCGCACCCCGCTAACGTGCAGTGGGGTAGGTGGGGGTTTTGGCGGTAGACCTGCTTGCGGTTGCTAGCCGAAGCAAAGTAAAAGGGCGCTTCGTAAGTATAGCCCCTTCCGCTCCGCCCACTCCGAGGAAGAATTTAAGCTTTATCGGAAGCGACGAATAAAATTTAAACCCGCGCGTAGCATAGCAATTTCTCGTATCGTCGGAGCGAGAAAGCCCTAAAATAAAGAAAGCCCTTTCATTTCACGCAAGCTTGCAGCTAAAGCCTGAAATTTAATCGCTTAACAAAAAAGGCAAGTTAGCGTTGCTGCTCGCAAAATAACCGCGGAATCCCGCTAGATCAAATTTAAAATTCCGAGTATTTCTGATAGTCGATCTGCGCGGAGTTTTTGTTGATCGTATCGACCGTGGCTTCGGCGATCGCCAGCTCCTCGTTGGTGGGGAAGACCGTGATCACCACGGAGGACTCGGGCGTGGAGATCGTCACCGGCTCGGAGGCGCGCACGGCGTTGGCCTCGGCGTCGATGCGCACCCCCAGGTAGCTCAGACGCCGGCACAGCTCGGCCCGCACGCGCGAGTCGTTCTCGCCGATGCCGGCGGTGAAGGTGATGACGTCCAGGCCGCCCAGCTCCGCCGTGTAGGAGCCCACGTACTTCACCAGGCGGTTCACGTAGACATCCATCGCAGTGCGGGCGCGCTTCTGAGCCACGGGATCGTCGTCGTTGTTGATCATCGCCCACACGCTGCGCATGTCGGACTCCCCCGTCATGCCCTTCATACCGGACTTCTTGTTGAAGAGCGTGTCGACCTCCCCGACGCTCATGCCCGCGACGCGCTCCAAGTGGAAGACCACCGCGGGGTCGATGTCGCCCGTGCGGGTCCCCATCATGAGGCCCTCCAGGGGGGTCAGGCCCATGGAGGTGTCGATCGGCTTGCCGCAGCGGACCGCGGACGCGGAGGCGCCGTTGCCCAGGTGCAGCACGATCTGCTTGAGGTCGTCGCGCCCCAGCATCTTCGCGATCTCCTGGGAGACGAACTGGTGGGAGGTGCCGTGGGCGCCGTAGCGGCGCACCGAGTACTTCTCCGCGGTCTCCGTCTCCAGGGCGTAGAGGGCGCTCCGGTCGGGCAGCTGCTGGAAGAACGCGGTGTCGAAAACGGCGACGTGGGGGACGTCAGGCATGAGCTCGCGCGCCACGTCGATGCCCTTGAGGTGGGCCGGGTTGTGCAGGGGAGCCAGTGGACACAGCTCCTCGATGAGGTCGCGGACCCCGTCGGTGATCAGCGCCGGGCCGTCGAAGTGGCGTCCGCCCTGGACGATGCGGTGGCCGACGGCGACGATGCCCGCCTCGGCCAGGGTCGGGCCCTCCGTGTCGAAGAGGCGCAGGACCTCGCGCATGCCGACGGTGTGGTCGGGGACGGGCATCTCCTCCTCGGTCACGGCCCCGCCGTGGGCGTGCGTGATGACGCCCATGGGGTCGCCGATCCGCTCGACGAGGCCCTTGGCCAGGGCGTCGCCGGTCTCGGGATCCACCAGTTGGTACTTGATGGAGGAGGAGCCGGAGTTGATAACGAGGACGGTCTGAGAGGGCATGCGCCTGCCTTTCGGGTTCGTGCTGATGGATTGGAGGTGCGGCCGGGCCCCTCGCGCGACCGTCGCGGAGGGGCCCGGGCGCTCAGCCCTGCGCCTGGACGGCGG
>CALHQN010000213.1 GCA_938036585.1 uncultured Campylobacter sp. | reverse complement strand
TATACGAAGCTAAGCCATTCGTTTTGCTTTTTCATCTGTACGAAATTTAAATCCGAAAAGGCTTGCTCTATCCTATCTTTATATTTTTCTAAAATTCCCGACAGCACGAGCTTGCCGCCCGGTTTTAGCGCTTTTTTCAGATCCGCGCTTAGGATCAAAATCACGTCGGCAATGATATTTGCGACGACGAGATCAAACTGCGGCTGCGCGCTTTTGTTTGAACTTTGCTCGTTTAAGCTTGAAACGCTGCCGAGCCAAATTTTATCTATCCGCACGCCGTTTTTCTCGGCGTTTTGCTTCGTAGCGGCCACCGCCTGCTCGTCGGTATCGCAGGCGCTTACCTTTGCGCCCAGTTTTTTCATCGCGATACTTAAAATTCCACTGCCGCAGCCCACGTCAAGCGCGCTCATACCTTCGCAAGTAAGCTCGCTAAGCAGCGCCAGGCACATATTGGTGCTTTCGTGATGACCCGAGCCGAACGCCAGCGCAGGATCGATCAGCAGATCGATTAGCGCGCTATCTTGCGATCTTTCGCACCAGCTCGGACGGACGTAAAATTTGCCGACTGCCACGGGCACGACGCCTTTTTTATACTGCTTGATCCAATCGATATTAGGCTTTTTTGAAATTTCGATCTGCAGATCGGCGTCTAAATTAATAGATCGCGCGAGCCCCTTTTTAAACTCTTCAAACGCAAATTTTAAATTTTGCAGATCCTCTTCATCGCGGATTATGAAACTCTCGCCGCGTTCTTCGACGCAGGTAACGCCGAGCTCAAACGCAAAGCTCTTGAAAAGCTCGCTTGCATTCGCGCTTTTTACGATCATCTCATAAAAAAAATCTTTCATCGCCTCACATCGCCTTTAAATTTTAAAATTTGCATATTACTAAAATTTAGTTCAAACTTTGCTTACGCTCGGGCGTTTTTATAGAGCTTCAAACGCCTTTTTAAGATCGAGCGTACCCTCGTAATACGCTTTGCCGACGATAACGCCTGCTATGAGCTCTGCGTTTTTTAGCGCGATTATGTCGTTTATATCTTTCACGCCGCCGCTTGCGATAGTATCGATGCCGCTAGCTTCGGCAATAGAGCGGCTAAATTCTACGTTTACGCCGCTTAGCATCCCGTCGCGCGAGATGTCGGTGCAGATGATCGCACAAACGCCCGCATCCGCGTAGTCTCGCGCCAGATCGGTCGCTTTTACGCGGCTTAGCTCCGCCCAGCCCTCGGTCGCTACGAGCCCCTCTTTTGCGTCTATGCCCACGACGATGCGGTAAAGCTTCGCCATTCTCTTTACGAAATCTCTATTTTTTAGCGCCGCCGAGCCCAGGATAAATCTATCGACGCCTAAGCTCAAATACTCCTTTATGCGCGCTTCGTCGCGGATACCGCCGCCCACTTCTACGCGCAGGCGCGTGCTTTTTACGATCTGCTCGATCGCTTTGAAATTTACCGCCTCGCCCGCAAACGCGCCGTCCAGATCAACCAGATGCAGCCACTTAGCGCCGAGATCTTCAAATTTTTTAGCTAGCTCGCAGGGGTCTTTGGAATAAATTTTTGCGCTTTGCATCTCGCCCTTGCCAAGGCGCACGGCGCATCCTTGTTTCAGATCGATCGCAGGGAAAATTTCCATCACAGCTCCGTAAAATTTTTAATGATTTTTATGCCCGCATCGTGGCTTTTTTCAGGATGCGGCTGAAAGGCAAATACATTTTCGCGCCAGATCGCGCTTGCAAACTCATAGCCGTAAAACGTGCTCGCAAGCGTGATCTCGCGCGCGCAAAGGACGTGGTAGGAGTGCACGAAATACAGATACTCGAACTCACCCAAGCCCCCGTTTATCGGCGAGCGTTTGATAAAGTGCGCGCTGTTCCAGCCGACGTGCGGGATCTTTAGGTTTTCGGCACAGGTAAAATTTTGCCCGCTGCGCTCGCTGGGTCCCGCCTCGTCTGAATTAAATTCCGCCCCGCCCGATCTAAATTTAAAATCTTCGGACCTGCATTCCGCTCCCCGAATATTAAATTTCGTTTTGTCAAATTTCACGACGCGACCGGGCAAAATTCCAAGCCCGCTGCACGCGCCGAATTCCTCGCTTTGTTCAAACAGAAGCTGCATCCCAAGGCAGATGCCTAAAAAATATCTGCCGCTTGCGACGAACTCTTTAATCGCATCGTCCATACCGCTTGCGCGAAGCCTATCCATCGCCTCGCCGAATGCGCCCACGCCGGGAAGCAGGGCTTTATCGCAGCTCAAAAGCTCCTTCCCGCTGTGCGCGAGGCAAAATTTAGCGCCGCAAAAGCTAAGCGCGTTCATTACGCTTCGGATATTGCCCGCGCCGTAATCCACGATGCCGATCAAGCCGTGCCCTTCATATCGTTTAATCGGTGCGAAAACTCGGGCACGATGCGCTTTAGCTTATCCGCGACCTGCGCGTCCTCGCACTCTGAAAGCTCCTCGATCTGCAAGCTTAGCTCTTGTAGGTCGTATTTTGCGGAGTGGGTTACGAAGATGGATTGATACTTCGTGCTCTTATCGTTTTCGTCGATCAAAAGCTCCTCGTAAAGCTTCTCGCCGGGACGCAGACCGACAAATTTAATGCCAAGCTCCTCCTTGCCGGCAAGCTGCAGCATTCGCTTGGCAAGATCGGCGATCTTTACGGGCTCGCCCATATCCAGCACGAAAAGTTCGCCGCCTCGCGCAATGGAAGCTGCTTGAAGCACGAGCTGACACGCCTCGCTAACGAGCATGAAATATCTCGTAATCTCGGGGTGTGTAACGGTAAGCGGCTCGTTTGCTTCGATCTGGCGTTTAAATTTAGGGATGACGCTGCCGCTTGAGCCGAGCACATTTCCGAAGCGGACGGCGACGATCTGCGTGTCGCTTGCCGCATCGTTGGAATTTAACGCGTAAAGCTCGCAGATACGCTTCGTCGTGCCCATAATGTTCGTCGGTCGCACCGCCTTATCGGTCGAGATCAAAACAACCTTTTTCGCGCCATGTTTTTTAGATAGATCGATTACGTTTTTTGTGCCGATGATGTTATTTTTGACCGCTAGATGCGGATTAAACTCGCATAGCGGCACATGCTTATACGCCGCTGCGTGTACGACCACCTCGGGATGAAATTCCGCAAAAACCTCCTCCAGCTCGCGATAATAGACGATATTTATCATCTTTAGCTCATTGCGCGCGTCCGCGCCGGTCGCTTCATTGATCGAGTAGAGGTTAAACTCGCTGTGTTCGACCATAATGAGCCGCTTTGCGCCGAATTTCAAGCACTGCTTGCAAATTTCGCTTCCTATCGTGCCGCCCGCGCCCGTTACCAGCACTATCTTGTCTTTGATAAAATTTTCGATCGCCTTGGTGTCGAGATCCTTCGGCTTGCGCGCGAGCAAATCCTCGATCGATACGTCGCGGATCTTTTTGCTCTCATCCTCCAAAAGCGAAAAGAGCTTGATATCCTTTAGCCCGTATGCAAAAAGCTCGTCGTAGAGCTCTTTTAGCTCGTCCGGATACAGCGCCAGCGCGATGATTGCGGTTTTGGCGCCGCTATCTTTGATCATCTGCGGAATTTCGCCCTTGGCTCTGACGACGTAGTTTTCGCAATACGTTCCCACAAGCTCTGCTCGCCCGTCCACGACACCCACGGGATAGTAGTTGATATATTTTTGCCGCATACCTTTTAGGACGTGAAAGGTCTTGCTTGTAGCGCCCACGACGATGCAGGGCTCGTTATTCGTGATATTTTTCTTCTCGCTTAGAAACATCCGCTTTGAAATTCTAACCCCACTGATCAAAATAAACGAGATCGCCGCGTCGATAATGATGACCGAGCGCGGGAAGGGGTTAAAAACTTTACTCGCTAAAAAAAACAGGATCAAAAAGGTAAGCGCCGCCATCACGTGCGCGTAGAAAAGCTTTCTCGCTTCGTATAGCCCGAAAAATCTCCACGGAACTAAATAGATCCGCAAAAACCAAAAGTAGCAAATTTTAATCGCCGTCAGGCTCGAGGCGCTAAGCAGCGCGCCTTTATAAAATTCATTCGGTATATCTCCGCTAAATCGCAGCAAAAACGCGATATAAACGGAGAGGATCGAGATAAAAATATCTCCCAGCAAAAAAAACGCAAAGCGGCTAAATTTAGTGGGTTTTAACAGCATCAGATGTTTTCTTTTACGATTTTTACGACGCGCTCGATCGTCTCGTCGCTCATATCTGTGCCGCTAGGAAGGCAAATGCCGCGACTAAACATATCCTCGCTCGTACCGTCAACTACGCTAAGCGCGCCTGCAAAGATGCTTTGCAGATGCATCGGTTTCCAAAGCGGACGAGATTCGATGTCGGCTTTATTTAGCGCATCGATAACCTTTAGATGAGCGCCTTTTTGTTTAAATAATAAAGTCGTAAGCCATCTATTGCCCTCGCTACCATCGACTTCCGGCATAAGCTCCACATCGGCGCCTCTAAACAGATCTTCGTAAATTTTAAAAATTTCGCGCTTTCTTTTCACGCGCTGCGGCAATACCTCCATCTGGCCTACGCCGATAGCGCCCAAAACGTTGCTTAAGCGGTAGTTGTAGCCGTAATCCTTGTGCTCGTAGTGAAGCAACGGCTCGCGCGCTTGGGTGCTGTAAAATCTGGCCTTGGCGATTAACTCCTCGTCGTTTGAGATCAACATTCCGCCGCCGGAGGTAGTGATGATTTTATTGCCGTTGAAGCTTAACGCGCCGCATTTTCCGATGCCACCTAATGCTTTGCCTTTATAAAATCCGCCCAGCGCCTCCGCGGCATCCTCGATGAGATCGATATTTTCATTCGCGCAAATTTCGCATATCTCATCCATCTTCGCAGCCTGTCCGTAAAGGTGTGTGATTATGAGCGCCTTTGGCTTTTTCGGCGATTTTTTGATCGCTTCTTTAAGCAGCTTCGGGCTTAAATTCCAGCTCTCGTCGCTGTCTATCAGCACCGGCACGCAGCGCTCGTAAAATATCGGATTTAGCGACGCCATAAAAGTAAACGTAGAGCCTAACACCACGTCGCCGTCCTTTGCGCCGCTGCAGCGAAGCGCTAGATGAAGCGCCGCCGTGCCTGCGTTTAGCGCCAACGCGCCGCGCGTTTTAGTGTAAGCTTTGATGCTGTTTTCAAATCTATCGACATATTCGCCCAAAGGCGCGATATAGTTGCTTTCAAATACCTTTTTTATATACTCAAGCTCATCGCCGCCCATATTCGGCGGGCTTAAAAATACTCTTGCCATCTTCATCCTTCCTTGATCTTTAAATTTAGCCTCCCTCGAAGCAAGGCTAAATTTAGCTTTCGGCATTAAATTTAAATGCTCGGATTTTATCACTTTTAATGCTATAAATTTTAAATTTAGCCATTTTTTTTAATCACGCGAGCAGGCACGCCTACGGCTACGCTGTCGCTAGCTATGTCGCGCACGACCGCAGCGCCCGCGCCGATTATGCAGCGCTGCCCGATACTTAGCCTCTGAATGACGCTAGCGCCGATACCGATGTGCGAAAACGCCCCTACCTTCACGCCGCCCGCAAGCGCCGCGTTTGGGCTAATGTGCGCGAACTCGCCGATTTCGCACTCATGCTCGATTACGACGCCTGAATTGATTATTGCGCCGCGACCGATTTTAGCTCGCGCGTTTATCACGGCGCCGGGCATTACGACCGCGCCCTCGCCGATGACGGCGCTTGGGCTAACGATCGCGCTTTGATGAATTAGCGTTGCTATCTCAAAACCCGCTCGCGCTACCCTCTCTTGGATCTTTGCGCGGGTTTTATTATCGCCGATTGCGATTATTACGGGGTGCTTCGGCAGATCCTCGCTAAATTTCAATCCTGCCGCGTCGTCTAGAAAAACGACCTCGCTAAATTTAGCTTCCCGCGCGGCCAGCGCGACGTCCGCGACCACTAGCCCGTGTCCGCTCGCGCCGTAAACGTAAATTTTAGTTGTGCCCATTAAATTTCTCCGTCGTCGCCATGCCCTCTTTATTCACGCCCTCTTTTGCAAGCACTTTTTTAATCGTCAAAAGCGCGATCTTAAGATCGAGCGCGAAGCTCAAATTCTTCGCGTAATAGGTGTCGAACTCAAATTTTTTCTCCCAGCTGATCGCGTTGCGTCCGTTTACCTGCGCAAGCCCCGTGATGCCCGGGCGCACGCTGTGTCGCAGGCTCTGCTGTGGCGAATAAAGCGGCAAGTATTCGATCAGCAGCGGGCGCGGCCCGATGAAGCTCATATCGCCCTTTAGCACGTTAAAAAGCTGCGGCAACTCATCAAGGCTCAGGCTTCGAATAGTCTTGCC